>CAZCNK010000001.1:0-6672 GCA_964500345.1 Candidatus Woesearchaeota archaeon
TATTTATAAATAGTAAGGTTTGCTTATCACCCGCATTCGACTTAAGAATCATCACCTGTTATTGCGACAAAGATCAATAGAGAAACCTTTTTATATCAAAAAGTTATTGGAAAAGGCAAGAGAGGTGATACTGTGATAGTAAAGATTGGACAAGCTGGCATTGAATATGTTATTTTAATTGGGTTGCTTTTAGCTTTTTTAATCCCTATTATCCATTATGCTTGGACTGAGTCTAATACGAATGTTAAATTTAGCCAGTTAGATAACGCTGCCAGGAGAATAGCTGCGGCTGCTGATGCTGTTTTTTCTGTTGGCCCTGGTACAAGCCAAGTGGTAGTAATAACTTTGCCAAAAGGGGTAAATGAGACAAAGGTTGAGAACAATGAAGTGCTAATAAGAGCAAGTACTGGCATTGGAATCTCAGATTTTCATGCCTCAACAAAAGCTAGCATAGTTGGAAATATTCCTAAAAGTGAGGGAACACATCATATCATAATTCAAGCACTAGATGACGGAACTGTAAGAGTTGGTAAGGGGCCTTTTATTTCTGCTTTAATGCCTAATTATGTTTGCGCTAATGACAATGGAGATCATAATGGTGAAACTTTATCATTTGATATTGTTGGAGAGAATTTCAAACTTGAGTCTTGCGCATCTGAAGGTGCAACTGCAGGAGGTGTTTTTTGCGATGTGACTCAGTATGTTGATGAAACAAAATTGATAGTTAGTATTAATTATGATGATTTTACAAACCCGTGCAAGTGTTTAAGTCCTGGAGAAGCTACAGTATCTGTTGTAAACAGGGATGATGGACAAAGATCAAACGCAAAAATTTTACATATTTATGCAGATGGTACAAATGGCTGTTAATAAAAGATCACAAATTGGAGTCGAGATAATGTACAGTGTTGGAATATTGATGATTATCTTTTTGTTATTGACTGGAATCTCTTTTACAAGAAATATTGATCTTATAAAAACAGATGACTATATTAAAAAAAGAAATGAGTGCTTGATGTGGAGTGATTATGTTAGCTCAGCTTTTAGTAATGGCCATAATACTAGAATAGAAGCTGAGGCAGGTTATAATGTGAATATTCAGGATAATGGGGTGATAGAGGTTAGTGGGGAGGGAATTACTAATAAAACTATAGAGGCAACTTGTAGTTTTGCTGCAAATTTATCTGGGGCATATAGTTTAGGAAGAGGGAATAGGTATGAAGTGTTGAATCAAAATGGAGTTATTGCAATTAATCCGAAGTAAAATGAAGCAAAAAAGATATTTTTGTAAAAAAGTTTTTAAAAAAGGTTTTATTGGAAATAAAGCTCAACTTAGCACTGAATATATGATTGTTGTTGGAATGATAATTGTTGTTTTAATGCCATTTTTCTTGAGCTTTAGCGGTGTCATTGGAAACGTTGGAAGGCAATTAACAGCAGATGCTGTAAAGACTTTAGCTGATACAAGTTTTACTGTTTCAAATTTAGGAGAGGGTAGTAGATTAAAGATTCCTGTTAAGGTGAGCAATGTTGCTAAAAATTATATTGATGGAACTGGGTATGTATCTTTAGAGGTAAGTGGGAATAAAATTGAGGCTAGGGCATCTAGAAATACTGTTTCAAGCCAGCAAGAGTTGCTTGGTGATAGGGCAGGTCCTGTTTCTGTTGCTGCTGTTCCTTATGGTGTTATTATTGGAGATGGACCTGCAATTACTTGTCTTGGTTTGGAAGATCAATCTAATGATATTGAATTGTGTGATTATCCTTTAGAGATCGGAGCAGGAAATAGGTTTAGGATTTTTGGGGGATTTTTTGATGAGGATGACACTGTAGTAGAGATAACAAGAGTTGGTGGAGGAAGTTTTGGAAGATTTAGTATTGATGTGGAAAATGAAAATGTAATCAAAGTAAATCCGGCATCTACTTCACCTGGAAGCTATATTGTAAAAGTAAAAAACACTGAGACAGGATTTCAATCCTTTACAAAATCTCTTACTGTAGTGACAGGCAAGAAAAAATAATGTATATAAAAAATGAGGTTTAAGAAAAATATCTTTAAAAAAAATACTAGAAAAGGGCAGGTTGCAATAATAGATTTGTTCATAGCAATAGCTGTCTTTATTATTTTAATTACTATTACAACTTTAACTTGGGATTTGTATAATATAAGGTTAGATATTAGAATTGATTATGATGACATGATGATAAGGGCGTTTCAAATAAGCGATTCATTGGTTAAAAGTTCTGGATATCCTGGAGATTGGGAAAAAACTTCAAATCCTAGTATTATTGGACTAGCTGAAGCTGACAGGGTTTTATCTAAAGATAAAGTGTCTAAGTTTACTTCATTGAATTATAACAATGTTAAAGATAAAATGAAGATTAATCTTTATGATTATTATTTTTTGATTAGGAATGCAGGTGGAGATCCTATTATTACTAGCGGGGTTTCTCCAAGTGGAAATTATGTTGTTAATTTAGCAAGGATTGTTGTTTATGATAACGAGCCAGCAATTATGGAATTTGCTTTATGGAGGTAAGGCTGTTATAAATTCGAGATTGAAATAAATGGAAATAAAATGGAAATAAAATGGAATTTTAAAGATTTTTTAAAGAAGAGAGGAATTATTTTTTCATTAGATGCTGCAATAGCTGTAACTATTGTTATTATCTTATTAGTTAACAGTCAATATTATTTTAGCACAGCCAGCAAAGAGAGTGCTTCTCAGTTGCAATTGGCAAGGATGGGAGGAGATGTTTTGGCAATTTTAGATTCCACTGGAACATTGGATAGGATTGCTTTACTAGAACAACCTGAATCTGGTGCTGCCCAACAAAGTTTACTTAATGTAACAACTCTTAATTATAGCACTTATTTGCCTAGGAATTACAATATGAAGATTCTTATAACAGACTTGGATGAAAGCGGCACAAATATTGACTCTATTCCAGAGAATCCAAAATGCGATCCAATTGGTTGCAAGTTTGATTCTAGTGATGATTCAATTAATACTTCAACAAGAGATATTTTGAGAGAGAGAGATTTTTTCTTGCAAGCTAGTGTTAAGCCATTAAGCGTAGGTTCTCATACTCTAAGAGCACAATTATCAAGTGCCTTTCAGGACTTGACATTTACCAAAGAAGGCATTTATTATTTTCCTCAGAAGTTTCATTTTACATTGTTGAAAAATTCAATTAACTTCAGCCATCAGGGAGGAAATTTTTATTTGAAATGGTTTAGAGTTATGGGGGCAAGCGCTTATTCACTTGAGACTCCTGGAGAGATTCCAATAGATAGATTTGTTGGTACAGGCGCAAGGGTTTTTTTTGTTGCTAATAATACTTATAATAACTCTGTTCATGTTGCGAGGTTTTGGACATGGTTGAAATGAGAGACAACTTGAATGTGAGAGATATCGCTGGAATGTGAGAGATAAAATGAAAAATAGTAAAATTGGAAAAAAAGAAAATAAAACGTCTTTAAAAAAGTCTTTGGAATTTTTTGAGAGTTTGAAGTATTTTAAAAGAGGGGCTTTGCTTACTTTGGGGATTACTTTTGTTAGCTTGACTGTATTAACTTTAGCTACTCTTTTGCTTAGAAATGCTGAAACATCTGAAGAAAGATTAGCTGAGTTTGGGGCTTTTGATAGAATTTATAATTTAGATGCAAGTGTGCAGGTTGTAATTAGAGATATAATTAAAACTTTATCTAGCTTAAATATGACTGTTAATGGGACTAATGTAACATTTGAGAAAAGTTTGTTTTATAATAAAGATCAAAATTATGAAGACTTTAGGGCAAGGATAGAGTTTTATGATGAATTGATAAAGACAATTGAGCCTTTGGTTGATATTGATTCTAGTGGTAGCTCTTCTTCAATTTGTGGTGCAAGTGGAGAATTATTATTAGCTGTCAAGCCTGTTGGCCTTAACTATAGTTATTTTACTCCTAGTTCTTCTGGATACAGCGAAATTAAGGTTTCTTTTAATGATTCAACTATTAAATTTATTGATTTTAAGCTAAATGTTTCAAAGCAGCATATTGTTATAAAAAATAACACTGTTGGAACGATACCATATGTTTTAGTTGTTTCTGGCCCAAATAATTACAAAAATATTGGGCAAGGATTTTTAGATCCAAGTGCATTAATAGTTTCATCAAGCCCAACAATTAATATATCAAATTTTTCCCAAGGTGAGATGAGAATTTATGTTGGGAAGACAAGTAATGTGCCATGGCTTTTCATTAACTCAACCTTGCAAGAGAATGTTAACAATGCAATAAAATTCCAATTTAAAATTCCAGCAGAGACTGGATTAACTGAACAAATTGGGATTTATACTAAAGAGGCAATTCATCTCTCAATACCTGGATTAAGCTTAAAAAAAGACAGCGTTGTGAAAGTAATTTAAAGTGCCTTAATTAAATGCCTTAAAACAGTTTAATTTGAATGATACTTAAAAATAGTAACTATTATAAAAAGTAAATTTTATTAAAATTGGGGGAAAAATGGTGACAAGCTGGGCTGAAAAAGCTTTTAGAATTATTTTTGGTTTTGGAATATTAATAATAATAGGTTCTTTTGTAATAGATGATCCAGGGCAGTTTATAACTGCATTAGTTGTTGGAATTATTTTGATAGCTTATTCTCTTTTAGAAGATTATTTGCTTCACAAGACCGTTATTGCTCCTATTATAAAAGAAAAACTTGGGAAATTTGATGTAACGAGATTTTTTATTTTTAAAAAGACTCCTGCTCCTGCAGTTGCAGAGGCAAAAGAGAATCTTAATCTTAGTAGTCTTAGCAAAACTGAGATTGTTGAAGATAGGAAAGGAGTTGTAGAAAAAAAAGGAATTGAAGAGAAAGAAAGGATTATACCAAAGAGGATTTATTTCGAGCCTAGCAAATCTATTTCTCCAGTAAAAGAGGAAAAAATTGGAGAATTTCAAAATACTAAAAAAACTGAGTATGAGATTGCTCAAACTAAAATTGAAAATAAAATTGAAATTGGAAAAAGAGAGCAAGTTTCTAAAGATTCAATAGCAGATTCAACAGCATCTGAAATTTCTGTTCAAGATAGTTTGGATCTTTTAGTGAGTTACATTAATGATGCTGTAAAGAGCGAGTTTCCAAAAGACAAGATTAAGGAGGCTGTGCTTAATTCTGGATGGCCAGAAAGCAATTTTGAAGAGGCTTATAAGAAAGTAACTAGTGTAAAAAGAAAAAAGAAGATAATGGTGTTAATATCTTTAGTTTTTGCTCTTATACTTTTTACCATCATATTGAATTTCTATGATGCCTTTTTAATTCCTTACTGGATTAAATCCTTGAAGTATGCATCAATGACATTTTATATCTCATCTATTACTGTTTTGTTTGCAATAATTTTGTTTTTGTCTTTGAAGATAAAATCAACTTTAAAAGTTAAAAGTGTGGAGTATAGAGTACAAGAGGAAAAAACTGTTGAAGATATTAAAGAGACTTTGAAAGCTGGAGATATTTCTGGATTGCAGACAGATATTGATAAGCTATATGCTATTGTTAAGGAGAAGGGAAAATTAAGGGTTTCAGAGGTTGCTTCTGCATTTGGAATTTCAAAAATGGAGGCTGAGGAATGGGGAAAAATTTTAAAAGAACAGGACTTGATAATATTACATTATCCAACTGTTGGGGAACCTGAGTTAATATGGAAAAAATAGAGAGTTATGAAGTAATAGCAGATAATCTTGCTGTGAATGTTGATATAATGGGAGGGAGAGGAATTTCTAAGAAATATATAATTACTATTCCAAAAATTGCGCCTGGCACTAGGGCTTTATTAGATCATGTAAAGCATGGCTTAGTTAGAGAAGTAACTGTTAGTACTACTGAAATTTTAGATCCAAGTGCGATTGAGAAATTAAAACAAAAATTTAGTGAGAGAGCAGCATTGTTGTTGAAGGACAAATTGCCTTCTATAACTCCTGAGATGTCTAAATTACTAATTAATGTTTTAATGCAAGAGATGCTTGGATTGGGAGAAATAGAATATTTAATGGCTGATGAAAATTTGGAAGAAATTGTTATTACATCAGCAAAGGAGCCTGTAAGGGTTTATCATAAAAGACATGGGTGGCTAGAAACTAGCATAGCTATTAATACCGAAGATAAGATATTAAACTATTCTAATATTATTGCAAGAAGAGTTGGGAGGCAAATCACAACCTTAAATCCTTTGCTAGATGCTCATTTAATAACTGGAGACAGAGCTAATGCTGTTTTATTCCCAATATCAACTAAAGGGCATACAATTACCATTAGAAAATTCGCTCGCGATCCTTGGACATTGACTGATTTTATAAAAAATAAAACTGTTACCCCTAGGATTCTTGCCTTAATTTGGCTGTCAATTCAGTATGAGATGAATGTTTTGATTAGCGGAGGAACTGCAAGTGGAAAAACTTCTTTCTTAAATGTTATAATGCCTTTTATTCCACCTAACCATAGGATCGTAAGCATTGAAGACACTCGCGAACTTTTGTTGCCCAAATACCTTTATTGGTGCCCATTAACTATAAGGCAGCCAAATCCTGAAGGCAAGGGAGAAGTAACCATGTTAGATTTACTTATAAATTCTTTAAGAATGAGGCCTGATAGAATAATTGTAGGTGAAATCAGAAGAAAAACGGAA
>CAZCNK010000001.1:6682-10133 GCA_964500345.1 Candidatus Woesearchaeota archaeon
TTTAGGAGAGATGAGAAAGAAGGATCAAGCTGAAGTTCTTTTTGAGGCAATGCACACAGGCCATAGTGTTTATGCAACTGTTCATGCAGATACTGTTTCTGATACTCTCCAAAGATTAGTTAATCCTCCTATTGAAGTTCCTCAGAATTTGCTTGTTGGAGTTAATTTGAACGTTGTTATGTTTAGGGACAGAAGAAAAGGCATTAGAAGGGTTTTTCAGATTGGCGAATTTTTGCCCTCAATGGAAGAAGGGGTTCCAAGTGTGAAGCCAAATTTGCTTTATAGATGGAAACCGCAGACTGATGAGATAGTTGAGCATGGCTCTTCTATTAGATTGTTTGAGGAATTAAGCAGGCATACTGGAATGACACTACAGCAGATTGAGCAGGAGTTGGATAGAAAGACTAAGGTCCTTGAGTGGATGGTTAAAAATAATATAAGGCATGTTGATAAAGTTGGAGAAATTATGCAGCAATATTATTCAGATCCTGATTCGCTTTATGCTACGACGGGTGTTGAATAATGATCAAGATTCCATTTTCATTTTTACCACCTCAGCTACTTTATAAGTTCTCAAAACCTTTTTATGGAATAGCTGAGAAAATTGAAAAGAGATTTCCATTCCTTTCAATACATCTGCAGCAAGCTGAAGAGAGAATTTCAGCTGTTGAGTATACAAGTATGTGCCTTGTTTCATTAATATTCTTTTTTATTGTTGTTACTATGTTTAGCTTTACAGCAGTTTATTTTGAATTGCCGATTTATTTTGGGCCTATAGTGTCTTTGTTTGCAACACTTTTTGTGTTTATGCAACAGATGGCTTATCCCAGATTAATCGCTTCTAGAAGAATTAGAGAAATTGAGAAAAATTTATTGCCTGCATTGCAAAATATGTACGTTCAATTAAATTCTGGAGTCCCTTTGTTTAACATTTTAGTTAATGTTGCAAATGGAGATTATGGAGAGGTGAGCCATGAATTTAAAAATGCAGTAAGCGAGATAAGCTCTGGAAAATCTCAAATTGATACATTGGAAGAGATTGCAATTAGAAATCCCTCTGTTTTGTTTAGAAGAGCAATTTGGCAGATTGTAAATGGAATGAAAGAAGGAGCAGATATCTCTTCATTGATTGGTGAGGTTATGAGGTCAATAAGTGACGAGCAATTAACACAAATTCAAAGGTATGGCGGGCAATTAAGCCCATTGGCTTTGTTTTATATGTTAATTGCAATTATTGCGCCTTCTCTCGGAACAACTTTTATAATAATATTATCATCATTTATTTCACTGGGAGAATTAACAACGAAGATAATTTTCTTTGGGGTTCTAACTCTAACAGTTTTTTTCCAGATTATGTTCTTAGGAATGATTAAGACAAGGAGACCAACATTAATAACTTAGAAGCCGAAATAAGATTAATAATTCGAAATAAAATTACTAAAAAATCAAAATGATAAGCATTACAAGATTAATTTTGGTTTTGTATCCGAGAAAATTAAGGGAGAATTTTGATGAACTTTTAAAATATTGCGAGGTAAAGAAAGACTTAGATGGGTTTTTATTTTTAGTAACTTTGATATCAATTATAATTTCATTTTTTATTGCCTTGTTTGTAAAGATATTTGGGGATTTTTCTTTCATAATAACGTTTTTAGTTTCTTTCTTTTTTGTTGAAGCTTCAATTTATGCATGGCTTGTTTTGAATGCAGACTCAAAGGCAGCTTTTGTTGAAGATTTATTGCCTGATGTTTTGCAGCTAATGGCTTCTAATTTAAGGGCTGGATTGACTGTTGACAGGGCTTTGCTATTAAGCGCGAGGCCTGAATTTGGAAAATTTCAAGACGAAATTAATAGAGTTGGAAAAGAGATTGCAACTGGCAAAGAAATTGATGAGGCTTTGTTAGAATTAAGTTCCAGGATTAGATCTGAGAAGATTAAGAAGACATTTCAGCTAATTATTTCTGGAATGGAATCTGGAGGAGAATTAGCTAATCTTTTGGAGCAGACAGCTAGCAATTTAAGACAGCAAAAATTAGTTGATCAAAGAGTTAGGACAAGTGTTTTAGTTTATGTTATTTTTATTTTTTCTGCAATTGGTTTTGGAGCACCAATGTTATTTGGATTGAGCTCTTTTTTAGTCGAGGTTATAACAGATATATTTGGAAAGATTCAATTACCCCCAGCAAGCGCAACTGGGAGCTTGCCAATCACATTTACCCAAGTTGATATCACCCCAAAATTTGTAAATACTTATGCAATAGTTTCGCTTGTAGTTACTGCAATTCTTGGGTCTTTGATTTTAGGATTAATCTCAAGAGGCAAGGAAAAAGAGGGGTTAAAGTTCATCCCAATACTTCTCGGTTTAACAATTGGCTTATTTTTCCTGGTTAAATTTATAATAAGAACCTTGTTAGGAGGGTTGTTTAATATTTAATTATCTAAATCTTTTATTTTTAAAATTACCACTTATTTCTTCTCATAGTCTTTTTAATTCTAGCAGATTCATCTGAAAAACCAAATTCTTTTCCTAACTTTAACATTTTGTATGAGGCATAGACAAAGGTTGTGTACGTTAAGATTAAAAGTATGTATCTAGCAAATATATAAATTTGGGAGAGGTTTAGCAAATAAATTACCATATCTAAAATTGAAAGCAAGATTATAAAGACAAGGCTGATAAAGAAGGTTGTTGCATAATTTCTCATTGAAGATCCTTCTGACAGAGAGTTTCTAGCTGTAAGTGTCCATATTAAAGCCCAAACTCCGAACGTGAATGAGATAATTCCTGAAAATAGAATAAAATCGCTTACATATCTTATTATGACATAAAGCCCTGCAAATACAGCGAAGAAGCTAATAATGTTTTTCAAAAATTCTTTTAGATTTCCTTTGTTAATATAAATAAAAAATATTGCAATTAAAATCACAATCAAACCAATAAAAAAATTAAGTGATTCTTGAGATTGACCTTCATAAAAATAAAATCCAGTGATATTTCCGCCTGTTAAGAGCAAGCCTATAAATAGCAATAAACTAATTAGTATAGAGTAAAATCTGTATTTTTTCATTTTAAAACTCCAGTTTTATGTCACAAAATTGGCTTAGCTCATTTATTAATTCTTTGTCTGATTGCTTTTCTAGTGAAACTATAATTCCTTTAACTTGCCATGCTCTCATTTTAGACGATAAAAAATGAATGAATTTAGCAACTGTTGTTGGGTCGTTGTAAATTAATAATGTATTAAGACTGTCAAAGAATAAAAACTTTTCTTTTGATGGAACTGCTCTTACTGCTTGATCCATTGCCATTGAGATGTCACTTAAATTCTCTGGACTTCCAATGAACAAACAGGCCTTTGTTTTTTTAATTTCGCCACCTGCTGTTTTTGATACTGCGTCTATAAAGATTACCATTTCTAAATTAATTTTATTTTGGAGAAATAATTTTTGC
>CAZCNK010000001.1:10143-12749 GCA_964500345.1 Candidatus Woesearchaeota archaeon
TTTAAAGTAACATAAACCCCTGGCGTATTTTCTTTTGTTGTTAGATATCTTATAATTTCTAGATTTATTTTCTGATAATCTTTTGCGTCTACAGTGGCGAGTGCAACAAACTCTTTAGAAGAGCCTAGCCCTCTTTTTAGTTTTTCAAAAATGTCCATGCATGAATTATTAACAAGATTCTATTTAAAACTTTCTATGGTGGTGCATTGTTGCATCTACGGGACTTGTATTGATTAAAAAAATTAAGTTTTCTTTTTCTTTCTGGGCTTATCCCAATATGGGCTTTTACATTTTGGGCAGATAGTGGGATATTCTTTACTTCTGGGTATCCATTCATGCCCACATCGATCACACTTAAAACCTTCAACTTGGATTTTTATTTTTCCCATATTAGTATACTAAGAAATCACTAGTATATAAATCTTACCTATAAAGGTTATACTTTACTATAGAAAAGTTTAAATACTTTAATTACTTATATAAGTTATACCTAATTAGGTAAGAGTGTTCCGAAGAACCCTCAGATTCCACCCAATTGCGACATCAAATGAAATCCAAAGAAATAATAGAACAGAAGTATAAAAAAGTTTCTTGTATCTTTTGTAGTTCTAACAATATAATCAAAAGAGGAATAAGGAAAACAGAAAATAGAGGTAAAGTTCAAAGGTTTGGTTGTAGGGATTGTAACAAAAGATTTTCTATTGACGATGGTTTTTGGAAGATGAAAAACCACGAGAAGAAAATAACTCTTTGTATGGATTTATATTATAATGGAATTTCTTTTAGGAAAATACAAGAACACCTAAAGGCGTTTTATCCTAAAAATTGTCATTATTCTACTGCATATCGTTGGATTGTAAAATATTCAATGATGATTAGTAAGCTTACAGATAATTTACAAATCAAATCTGGTATTGAGTTACAAAGTGATGAGATGGAATATCATAGAAGAATAAGTAAGTATCAAAATGGCAGAGAGCAAAATTGGTTTGCAGATGTTATGGACACAACAACTCGCTTTATGGTTTCTTCTGGATATATGAGAAGCAGAACCATAGATAGTATGGTTAAGGTCTTGAAAAGAGGGAAATTTGCAACAGGAGATCAAGTTAAGATAATAACTACTGATGGGCTTAAAGGTTATCCAAAAATGTTAAAGAAAAGTTTTGGATTAAAAACTCATTGGAACCATAAAAGCCCAATTACCCATAATGTCGTTATTGCTTCTGAAAGGGGTTTTAACCATCCTATTGAGAGATTACATAATAGCATTAGAGAAAGAACAAAGGTTATGCGTGGTTTTCATGGTTGTATGGAGTCTGCTTCTGCTATCATGAAAGGTTATGAGATTTATTATAACTTCATAAGAAAGCATCAAGGAATAAATCGCTGTCCTTATGAATTGACTATTCCTAGTTTAGAACTAGGAAAGAATAGATGGTTAGATTTGATTAAGATGAGTAAAGCTTGATTATATTATTAATTCCTTTCCAATTTTTGTTATATAATCTTTATTTTCAATTTTCATAAACTTTTTAGGAATCTTATCTTTGCCTAAATGGGCTCCTAAAAAGGCTCCTGTTAATCCGGCAATTCCATCAGTATTCCCACCTTTAGCTTCTTGTAATTGCTGTTTCCAAGATAATCCCTGTAATCTTTTTTCATCTTCAGTAGTATCATCTCTATAAGAATTCGTTGCCCAAAGAATCGCCTTTTCAAAGTTGCTAGGCGATTTCAAAAAGCAATAAATTGTCAAAGGCAAAGTTTGATGTATTGGAGATCCTGAACCAAAGTATTCTCTTGCTTCTTTTATTGTTTTTGATTTACTAAATTTTACAGCATCCTTAATATTATCAAGTAGTTTCTTATTTTCTTTGGTTTCTATCACAATCTTTAATGCCGATTTTACTGCAATATCTGGGAGATTTCCATTCATTAAGTTTGATATAATTAAATTGACGATTAATGAACCCGTCTTTGATATATTTGAGTTATGAGTTATTGCACTTGAAATATTGGTATATTTTCCTAATTCCTTCAAATTATTTCTATAAAATATTCCTAAAGGAATAGCTCTATAAGTGGAAGAACAAGACTCAGTAGATTTTGAACCAGATGTTTTATAATTTCCTCCCTTAGACAATTTTTCAAATGCTTTAAAGGCAGTTGGGCCAAGCCATCTCTCCTTTTGCTTATTTCTCTTTAAATTATTAAACCATGAAGTTAGTGTTTTTTGATAAGAGTTTATATTGAAACTTTTATTTTTTAATATGTCTTGAGCGGAAATTAAGAGCATATCCGTATTATTTGTATATTGCCCTCTTTTCAAATGAGAAAAGAAGGGATGCTTAGGATTATCTTCAAATTTATTAATTTCAGATTTAAAGGATTCTCTAACCTCTTTTTTGTCAATGCCTGCAATAGGAAAACCTAAAGAATCTCCTATAGCAAATCCTAGTAGACATCCAGAACTTTTACTGAGAAGTGATTTTTCATACTCTTTGATAGACTCCTCTTCTAAATATAAGACATACTCGTTTTTCCCTGAAAAATAATTCTCTTGAAAAGCATCTCTTAACCAAGGCTATGTTGAGAACACTATAACA
>CAZCNK010000001.1:12759-38836 GCA_964500345.1 Candidatus Woesearchaeota archaeon
AATCCCATATCAATCCATATAATCCTATCTTCTTTTCTATTAGAATTTACAAACTGGAAAACTTCTTTTGTTTTTTCCATTATTCTCTGGTTATTTCTTAAGAGCGTCTTAAAGTATCTTAAATATAAGTTTAGAAAGTCTGTTTTATTGTTGGAATTTAATAAAGACTTGTAAAAAATATCAATCAATAAAAAATAATCCTCCTCTTTTTCAAATAAATAATCTCGATTAATCAAAACTCCAAAGCCTTTATTTGTTTTCTTTTGGTATTTTTTTAGGGAATTATAGCTGTCTCTTAGCAGGAAAATAATTTCTCCTTGTTGTTTTGATAAGTAATCTACAAACTTGCTGAGAATCTTTTTATTAGACTTGTGTGAAAGACTCTTTGTTTTGCTTTTTATTCCTATCTTATAAATAAATTGCTCTGCAAATTCTTTTGGATAATTGTGACAGAACTCTAAAATCCCATTTAATACCTCCCCTCTATATTTTGAGGAATTTGACTCTGAAAGGTGTTTTTTAAGAAATTCAACCATAGAGTCTAAACGGCTTGTGTATTTTACATTTCTATTTGTTGTAGATACCATAATAAAAAGAAAGTGTCACTAGGTATTTATAAAGTCTTTTAAAAATTGAGCTTTGCCTCAAAAGCCCCGACAACGCAACAATGCACTATGGTGGTTTACAATAAGTTTTTAGGTTCAATTTTCAGGGGGCTTTTTATTTGCATTTCTGCGATCAAAAGATCTACCTCCATACACAAGAGCTGGCCAAGAAAATGTAATAAGATAGAAACATTTTTTTGTAGATTCATCATGCTCTCTTCGTTGTATCAAACCATAGGTTTCAACAAATTTTTTACTATGGTAATACCCCCCAATACTCCCACCTAACGCTCCTACTATTCCTGCAACAAACATTGCTCTTTGGATTTTTGTGATTAATGACATCTTCAATTAGTCACGGACATATCTTTTAAACTTTTCTGTGGTTTTTTACTACCACAACGGAAAAACTCTTTGGACTTTCAGCCCTTGTCTTGACTTGAACTTCAACTCGCTTCACTCGTGAATGTTCTCCGCATCAAGAACCTAACATTAAAATTTGGAATTTAGTTTATCCCAAAAAGCTTTTAAACTAAGAGAGACGTAAAAGAATTAATGGAAAAGATAAAAAGCGGGATTCCTGGTTTTGATGATATTCTTAAGGGAGGAATAAGAAAGAATAGTTCTGTATTAGTTACTGGTGTTCCTGGAACTGGGAAGACTATTTTTGGGATGCAGTTTATAGCTTCTGGTGCAAAATCTGGCGAGCCTGGATTATTTGTATCTTGTGAGGAGGATGAAAAATCAATTATTGAATATGCACAGAATTTTGGTTTTGATTTTAAGAAATATATGGAAAAAGGCATTGTTTCAGTATTCCATATCCCGATAACATCAAAGATAATTTCTTTTGGAAGTGTAATTGAGATCATTAAAAAGAAAAAGATACAGAGGGTTGTTTTAGATTCTTTGACTTTATTTGATTACATAGGAGATAATATGAATTTGAGAAAAGAGATTTTGAATTTTATTTTAAGCATGAAAGATGCTGGAGTTACCTTGATTGGAGTTTCTGAGAGAGAAATGGGCGGAATTGATTCAATAGTTTATAAGCCGCAAGATTTCTTGTTTGATGGATTGATTTTATTGAATAGAATTAGGAAAGGAAATTCTTTTGAGAGGGTTTTGACAGTAGCTAAGATAAGGGGCCAGAATCATTTATTAGGATGCTATCCATTTGCTATTGAAGATAGTGGAGTAAAGATTTATCCAAATCAAATTCCATTTTCTTTAGGAGAAAAAGAAAAATGAGGGAAGTAAGAATACCTAGCGGGATTCCTGGATTAGATAGATTAGTTGAAGGAGGCTTTAAAAGGGGCAGCATTAATTTAGTTTGTGGGGGGGCTGGTTCTGGAAAAACAACTTTTGCTGTGCAGTTTTTGATTGAGGGGATTAAGAATGGAGAAGCTGGAGTCTATATAACTTTTGAGGAGAAAAAAGAGAAACTGTTTGATGATATGCTTGAGTTTGGTTGGGATTTGCAGAAATATGAAGATATGGGCTTGTTTAGATTTCTTGAATATACACCTGAACAAATTAAAAGGGTATTAGTTGAAGGCGGTGGAACTGTTGATGCTGTTATAACACAGATGAATGTGAAAAGATTAGTTATTGACTCAATAACAAGCTTTGCACTTTTATTTCAGGATGAACTAACGCAAAAAGAATCTTCCTTAGCTTTGTTTGAATTAATAAACAGATGGGGCTGCTCAGCTGTTCTAACATCACAGGCAATTCAACTAGCGCCTGAAGATTTAACAGCTCAGCTTCAATTTGAGGTTGATTCTATAATAATTCTTTACCACTTCAAAAAGAAGGGTGTTAGGATGAGGGCTATTGAGATCCTTAAGATGAGAGGAACTAAAACACCTGAGAAAACAATGAAATTGGATATTGGAACTAAGGGAATATTTGTGGAGCCTAGTGAGATTGTTACGATGTAATTATATCCTTCTTAATGTCTTTATTAATTTTTTATTTATTATAATCGATAAGTAGAAAAAATCAAGGGAAACTTTTATAAGCTCCTTGATTATTCAATAAATAATGGAAAAGACACAACCATCTAGACTGTCAGTATGGCACTATGAAAATATTTTAAGAGATTGTATAAGTGTTGAAGGTGTTGTAATTTTTTATTTAGTTGGCTGAGATGGCTTTACTGGCTTAATTCTTTTAAAAGAAACAAAGAGATAAAAGACTACTAACACAACAGCTGCAATTCCAAATGTGTAAAGAATTGGCAATAGATAATTTTTTTCTGTCGTTAGGGAGCATTTTCCATTCTTGCAAATTCCTGTGTTGCACTCATAATAATTTTCACACGCTGAGTTAATTCCTCTTTGCACTGTCCAATTTTCTTTGCAATACTTTCCCTCAAAAATTGTCCCGGTTTCAATGCACTTGTCATTTAATGGGCAGCCTTCCTCTTTTAAGAAATCACATCTTTTAGGAGAGCCTTGGCATTTGTCTTGAGTGCATGGGTTTTTATCATCACACTCTGAATCTTCCTTGCACTTATCAACTAAGGCACAATCTGAATCTTGAGGGGTATCACATTGAGATGGACAGCATGTATCATTGCTGATGCATTGAGTTATTTGTTTGTAAACACATTGACTTGGGTAAGAAGATTTGTCACATATATTTTCTGTACATGGGTTACTGTCATTGCAGTCAGAATTATTAATGCACTCTGCTTCTAACTTCGCACATCTATTACCAATACAAATATCGCCAGCTAGTGTGCAATTACAGTCAGTGCAACAAATTTTATTGTCTTCAAATTCAGAGCATAATCTGTCACCACAAACAAAGTCTATTGTTATATTAAGAATGGCTAATGGTGGTTCACTAGCCAATCCAAGGACTGTTATTTTGACACCATTGATAAACTTAGTTCTATTATATTCTGCACTTTGTAAAACTCCATCAACATCAATGTTTGCTTTATTTTCTGAGATACCTCTAAGAGTTATATTTTTTCCATTTATTATTGTACTGTTACCGACACTAAGGATTATTTTCTGATTCGTTGAGACTGCTGATACAATTATTGAGATTAGAATCAACAAAATAACTATCTTGCTTAAATTACTCAGATTAGCTAGACGCATATTTTTAATTAGTATCTAGAGTTTATAAGCTTTATTTAATTATCTAATTAATTATTATTAACTATTAAAAAGTTTTATAAAAAGAGTAGCTATATGAATTTTATGCAGACTGTTTTACTTTGTGCAGGCAGAGGAATTAGATTAGGCAAGCTAACAGAAAATATGCCTAAAAGTATGATTGGAATTAATGGAAAACCTTTTTTAGAACATTTGCTGTTGCAACTAAAAAAACATAATTTGGTTGATATAATAATTGTAATAGGTTACAAGAAGGAAGTAATTATAGATTTTCTAAAGAAGAATAAAAATTTTAGGATGAATATAGAATTAGTAGAGCAAAAAGAACTTCTTGGGACTGGACATTCTTTGTATAGTGCTAAAAATCTAATTAAAGACGATTATTTCCTTGCTTTATGCGGAGATATAATATTTGATTTTGATATCATTGATGAATTTGTAAAAAGTAATACTCCTAAAGTTTTAGTTGTTGAGCTGGATTACAAGAGTAGTAGTGGATTAGTTTACTATAAAGATAATAAGCTTATTAAAATCGATGAAAATAGCAAAGAAGAGGGTTTTAATATAAATGGCTCTGTTTATGTATTTCCAAAAAAGATATTTTGGGCTATTGAAAACATTGGCAAATCTGTTAAGGGAGAGTATTGGATTACAGATGCAATAAACTTTCTAGCTGATAGAGGAGTTGAATTTGAGATCTTAAAAATTAGAAAGTGGATAGATATTGGAACCCCTGAAAATTTAAAGAAGGGAGAAATTTTGTTAAAGAGATAGATTTATATATTTTTATACATTTATGTATAAAGTGGTAGAGATTAAGATTAATGTGGCATTTAGGAACATTAGGGATCATATGGATAGTGAAAGAATATCTGAACACGTATTTGATAGGATGATGCTTAGAAGAATAATAAAAGAGAATATTAGAGAAGCTGTGCAAAGAGGTCCTAAAAAAGTAAGAAAAGATGGCTCAATAGTGGTTGGGTATAGATGGTTCAGAGTTGTGTATAGGGAATTTATAATGGATGGGATTAGGAAAATATATCCTACCACAGTTATTGATTGAGTAGGAAACAAAAATGAAAATTGAAAAGATCGAATTTCCATGTCCATGCGGTGGAAGACTGAAATGGAAGAGAGGCAGGGTTGTTGTGGATGAAGTAGATTGTGGTATGTTAGATGTTGAGTATTGCCAAAGATGCGGAGAAGAGTATCTACCAGATGACTCAATGGAGATAGTTGAAAGAAAATTGAAAGATAAGGGATTGTGGGGGATTCAGAGAGAAGAGGTAAATCTTTGGAAATCTGGAAGTTCAGTCGTCTTAAGGATCCCAAAGTCTATTGCGGAGAAGTTTAATTTAAAACCGGATGAAAAAGTGATAATTTACCCTGAGGGAAAGAATAAGTTGATAATCCAAGTATAAAAAATAAAAAGGGTGTAGATAAAAATTTTATCGTTGGAAAATCAAGAAGAGAAAGAACAAAAGTAATGAGGGGCTTTCATGGTTGCATAGAAAGTGCTTACGCTATTATGAAAGGATTAGAGATAAATTATAATTTCAATAGAAAACATATGGCTTTAAGAAATAAAACACCAGCACAAGTATCTATTCCACAATTGGAGTTAGGCGTGAATAAATGGCTTGACTTAATTAGACTATCTTCTATTTAACTTTATGAGAGTTTGCAATTTTCATATATTTATTCGCAAGTTTTCTGTGATATTTTGCACCACCAGGATCTGTAACGGACCCCTTTGACCAGTACGATGCTAATTCTTGATGCTTCTGTGCTAATTTTTTATATCCTTCAATTAAATCAGATAATCTACCTGTTTCAACAGCTTTTGCTTCTGCTTGTTCTAGATAGGGTCTCAAGTCATCACTATCCCACTGGTTACATTCTAATTTAAATATCGCCATTTTAAAAGAAGTCTTTAACACTACTTAATCTATAAATAAGTTCGCCAGCCTCAGCTGTTACAACTTTAACCCTAAATTCTAAACAATCATCTATAATTTTATGAAAACCATTTATATATTTGTTCTTCGATCTCAGCACTATCCCTTCTTACATAATCTTCAAATTCGGCTCTAGTCATACTATGCTTACTTCCTTCTTTTACTTCAACAGAGACAATGCTCGGATTTTCATATTGTCCTTTTACTTTATCTGGTATTGTCGCAATTTTTGCTTCAAGATTTTCTTTACTATCTGCTTGTATTGTAGTGGTTATCGCTGCTATTTTGTGACCATCTACACTGGTGTAGATATTTACATTAGCATAATGGACTTCTTTTTGTCCTTTCTCCATTGTCAAATCGTCTCTTACCATCTTGATTCCTCTCGATTACTATCAAATAGTTATCGTTGGCTATATTAAGTTTGTTTGTGGAAAATCCACGAAAGATTTATATACTAATAGTTCTTACTTTGATTCATGTCCGATATAGAATACGCATTGGAAAAATGGGGATTAAGCTCTAAGGAGATTAAATTATATTTAGCACTCTTAGGGCTAGGAGAGTCGACTACTGCACGTCTTTCCGAAATAACTAAAGTCAATAGAACAACTTTATATGATATTCTTAATGTCTTAATCGAAAGAGGACTGGTAGGTTCTACTATTAAAGAAAAGGTAAGATATTTTTACCCTGCGAAACCTCAAATGTTATTAAATATTCTTAAAGAAAAAGAAGAAGCAATACAAAGCATCATTCCACTACTTGTTAAAAAGATAGGAATAATTGGTAAACGCCCCAAAATAGAGTTTTATGAAGGTTCTAGAGGGATAGATGCAATTCATCAAGATGTATTAAATGATACAAAAGAAATTATCGCATATGGTTCTTATGCAATAGCGGGAAAGGCAATAGAGCATCAATCTTTAGATTTTAGAAAAAAGAGAATTAATATGAAAATTTCTTTAATTGCGATTACAGACAAAAGTGTTAAGGAAATTGAAATGCTAAAACAAAAAGAATACAAAAAATTAACAAAAATCTATTTGGATGAAACACTAAGCCAGATGCCAACATGGAATTATGTATATGGGGATAAAGTGGCAACATTATCATTTGAAAAAGAACAATTTTTTGGATTTATAATAGAAAGCATATCGATAGCAACAAAGGAAAGATTGTTGTTTGATAGAATTTTAAAACAAGCAAGGCTCCTAAATTATTAAGATGCAGGATTTTTTATAGAATCTTATAAAGTTAGCTCCCTTTAACTTAACAATGCATAATTCCAGAAAGATTTATATATGAGAAATAGGCTTTAATTTTCATGCCAAAGAGAGGGAAAGGGAAGAAAAGAGCTAAGAAAAAGCAGGTGTGCGAGGTCTGCTAAATCTTGGTGTTAGTATGGAACAGAAAAAGAGGCTGATGTGGATAAAGGTAATAGCTGTCTTAGCTATGCTAATTTCTCTTTACTTGACTTATCAACATTACAAAGAGGAACCCACTCCTTATTGCAAGTTTGGAGAGAAGTTTGATTGCGATATAGTAAATAAAAGCGATTGGAGTACATTAGACGGGGTTATTTACAGATTATTTGGATATGACCTTGGACTAGGGTTTGAGATTCCGAATGGGATTATTGCATTTTTAACTTTTTTAACAATATTTTTTGCAGCTCATGCTATTCAGAGAAATAAGAAATTTTTATTTTTTTCAACTTATGGAAATGCTGTGCTGATAAAACTTTTAGCTATTTTAAGTGCAATTTATGCTGTTTATTTATTATATGTTGAGGCTTTTATTTTATATGCTTACTGCATCTTTTGCATTGTCCTAGATGTGTTGATACTTATAATTTTATTATTGTCATTAGGCTTAAATACTGAAGTGAGCAGGGCGAAGAAGACGCCTAAAAAATCTAATATAAAAAGAGGTAGGTAAGATGGTTTTAGATGTTCAATTACCAACATTGCCGGTTGTACTTTCAACTGCATTAGTTGATTCTATAAATCCTTGTGCTATTGGTGTTTTGATTTTACTAATTACAACCTTGCTTGCTTTATCTCATAACAAGAAAAGAATGATTGGAGTCGGGGTAATTTATATCTTGGCAGTTTATGTTACATATTTTGCAGCTGGAATAGGCTTATTGCTATTTATTCAGAAGCTTAACATTGCTGAACCGCTTAGTGTTTTTGTAGGTGGCATAATCATTATACTTGGGTTAATAGAGGTAAAGGATTTTTGGTGGTATGGAGAGGGAATTTCATTGCATATTCCAACTTCAAGATTAGCAACTATTAAGAAATTAGCTAAGAAGGCTTCTATTCCTGGGGCGATACTTTTGGGAATTTTTGTGGCTGCTGTTGAATTACCTTGCACTGGTGGGCCTTACCTGGCTATAACTACAATTTTATCAAAGATAGGTTTCCAAACTGATGTTTTGATGCTGCTCTTACTTTATAACCTGATATTTGTATTACCACTTATTTTAATTGTGTTGCTAGTTTACTTTGGTCTAAGTGTTAAGAAGATTGAGAAATGGAAGATGAAAGAGAGAAAGTGGATGAGATTAGTTACAGGATTAGTAATGATAGCTTTGGGGGTTTTATTAATTCTTTGGGCCAAAGGGATTATTGGATTAGGAATTAGTTATTAATTGTTAAAAATGCAAATAGGTTTTCGCTCAAATCTATGGAAAATTTATCTCTTTGAATTTTTGACGCAATTTAATTTAGTAAGCGGAGTGCTTGTTCCTTTTTTCACTGATTGGGGTAATATAACATTTACTCAAGTAATGATATTACAATCTTGGTTTATGTTTTGGATATTTATTTTAGAGATTCCAACGGGCGCTTTTGCAGATTATATTGGCAGGAAGCAATCTCTTGCATTAGCTACATTATTTAATATTTTGGCTGTTTTTATTTATGGCAGTATACCAAATTTTTATATTTTTCTTTTAGGAGAGTTTTTATGGGCAATATCTGCTGCATTGGTATCAGGTTCAACTGAGGCTTTTATTTATGACTCACTAAAAAAGATAAATGAATCAAAAAAATCTAAAAAAATATTTGGCAGATCTGAAAGCTTCTCTTTAGCTGGAATTATGATTAGTGCCCCTATAGGAAGTGTTATAGCAAGCCAATTTGGTTTAAGAGCAACAATGCTATTATTTTCAATACCTCTAGTCCTAGCTTTTCTTATTTCTTTATCTTTTAAAGAGCCTGAATTTATTCACAGGAAAGAATCAAAAGACTATCTTAAGATTTTAAAAGAAGGAACAAAATATTTTAACAAAAATAGAGTTCTTAAGATCTTGGCTATTGACATGGTTTTTATAGCAGCAGTAGCTTACTTTATGATTTGGTTATACCAACTTATGCTTAAGCAAGCTGGTTTAAGTATAGCATACTTTGGCCTTGTTCATGCAGCTTTTGTTTTTAGTCAAATTTTAATAATAAATAATTTTGAGATCCTTGAAAGGATTCTTGGATCTAAGAAGAGATTAATATTCTTTAGTGCCTTTATTACCGGAGCAATGTTTATTTTAGGAGGTTTAACAAATTATATTCCTCTAGTTATTTTTGCAATAATTATTGGTGGAGGATTTGGGTTAGCTAGAAAACCTTTATTTGACAGCTACATGAATAAACTTATTCCGTCTAATGAAAGAGCAACTGTTTTATCAACAATTTCTATGTTTAGAAGAATTTTTCTTGTTATAGTAAATCCTATAGTTGGACTATTAACTGGCTGGTCTCTTGATTATACCTTAATTATTTTAGGAACTTTGGCAGTTTTATTCTCATTCATTTCAAAGGTTAAGGAGGAGCATTTGATAGATTAATCATAGCAAATTATAAATTAAGATAGAACATCACAAAATATTTAAATCTGATTTCTTAGATAAAAGTCAATGACATACCATAGTTTAGATATTGATGAGGTATTAAGAATAAAGCAAAGTGGTGTTAGAGGATTAAGTAAAAATGAGGCTGCTAGAAGGCTAAGTGAGTATGGCGAGAATAAACTAAAAGAGGAGAAGCATACTCCTGTTTATGTTATATTTTTAAGACAGTTTAATGAATTTGTGATTTATATTTTGTTGTTTGCTGCTCTTGTTTCTTTTTTTGTTAAAGAATTTTTAGATGGATATGTGATTTTAGCTATTTTAATTTTTAATGCTGTGCTTGGATTTTTTCAGGAGTATAAAGCTGAGAGGGCTGTCCAGCTTCTTAAACAATTGACAACTCTTAAGGCTAAAGTATTGAGGGATGGTGTTGAGAAAGAGATTCCGAGCAGTGAATTAGTGCCAGGAGATATAGTTGTTATTGAGGCTGGAGATAAAGTTCCTGCTGATGTTAGGATTATTGAGGCTAAGAATCTGCAAAGCAATGAGGCAGCTTTAACAGGAGAGAGTTTACCCTGCAGCAAGCAAATTAAGGCTCTTGATAAATATGTTGATTTAGCTGAAAGAAATAATATGCTTTATTCCGGGACTATTGTTGTAAGGGGCGATGGAAAAGGAATAGTTGTTGAGACTGGAATGAATACTGAGATTGGGAAGATCGCTGCTATGGTTCAAGAGGCTGAGGATCATTTAACACCCTTGCAGTTAAGGTTGAGAGAATTGGGAAAATTTTTAGGATGGATTATAATTGGAGTTTGTGTTCTTGTTTTTATGATCGGGATTGTTAGGAGAATGGAATTTTATGATACTTTGCTAACTACTATCAGCTTGGCAGTTGCTGCTGTTCCTGAAGGGTTGCCTGCTGTTGTTACAATTTGTTTAGCCTTAAGTGTTCAAAGAATGATTAAGAAAAATGCTTTGATTAAGAAATTAAAGTCTATTGAGACTCTTGGTAGTGTTACTGTGATTGCTTCTGATAAAACTGGAACCTTAACCAAGAATGAGATGACTGTTAGAAAGATCTATGTTAATGGAAAAGCAATTGATATTAGCGGAGAAGGTTATAGCAAGGAAGGAGAATTTCTTTATAATAATAAGCCAATAAAAACAGATGAGTTAAGATTATTATTGGAGATTGCGATTAGTTGTAATAATGCTACTGAAACTGTTGGAGATCCTACTGAGATGGCTTTGTTGTATGCTGCAAAAAAAGCTGATGTTGATAGGATCGAGAGAAAAGACGAGATTCCTTTTGATGCTGATAAGAAATATATGGCTACTATGCATGATGGATTTAGTTATTATAAAGGAGCACCTGAGGTAATATTGGGAATGTGCAATTATATTAATATTCTTGGCAGGATAAGAAGAATTACTGATAGAGATAAAGAGAAAATTTTAGCTGTAAATCAAGAATTTGCCAGCAATGCATTAAGAGTTCTGGCAATGGCTTACAAGAAAGGAAGAGATATGACTTTTGTTGGATTAATGGGAATGATTGATCCGCCAAAAGATGGCGTAAGAGAGGCTATTTCAGTTTGTAAAGCTGCTGGAATTAGATCAATTATGATAACTGGAGATCATCCATTAACAGCTGCTGCTATTGCAAAGCAGATTGGATTTGATGGCAGGATAATTACTGGAAAAGAGATTGATGAAGCTAGTGATGCGAAGATGAGGGAGATTGTGAAAATTGCTTCTATATATGCAAGAACTTCTTCTGCCCACAAGGTTAAGATTTTGAAAGCCTTGCAAGAGAATGGCGAGATAGTTGCTATGACTGGTGATGGAATAAATGATGCACCAGCTTTGAAGAATGCTGATGTTGGTGTTGCAATGTCCTTGAAAGGAACTGATGTAAGCAGAGATGCTGCACAGATGGTATTAGTAGATGATCATTATGCTAGCATTGTAAATGGAGTTGAAGAGGGTAGAATAGTTTACGACAACATAAAGAAGTTTGTAAGCTATTTGTTAAGCGCTAATACTGCTGAGATTATGATAATATTTTTTTCAATGATCTCTGCATTGCCATTGCCATTATTGCCTTTGCAGCTGCTTTGGCTAAATTTGATGACTGATAGTTGGCCTGCTTTGGCATTAAGTGTTGACAAGCCAGAAGACAATGTAATGACGAGAAAGCCAAGAAATCCTAGAGAGGGTTTATTAAGGGATTTAAAGCCCCATATAATTGCCACTGGCATTGTTGGGACTGTTGCTGTGCTAGGAATGTTTTATTGGTATTTAAAAACTGGCCAAGATTTAAATGAATCAAGGACTGTTGCATTGACAACTTTAATTGTGTTTGAATTATTCAGGGTATTTAGCTGCAAATCTAGCAAGGCATTTACAAATATTTTCACAAATAGATGGGTTTTTATTGCTGTTATCTTTTCAATAATCTTACAGCTGGTAATTTTATATAGCCCATTGGGTGTTTTATTTAAAGTTACTTCTCTAGGTTTGCTAGACTGGGGAAAAATAATTGTTGTAAGTGCTATAGGATATTTTGCTTTAGAAATATTTAAATTCTTTACTTCTAAGAATGGGCATTATTAAAATTTAGATGCATATTTTAATATTTTTTAGCAAGATTTAAATTCTTAACCATTCTAGCTTTAATTATTAAGAATGCCAAAGAAAGTATATGATTTAAGAAGATTAGAGGATGCTGTATTGATAAAATGCGTAGCTGATGCAACCCATTTTCTAAAAGATAAACTTCACCTTGATGATAAAGTTTCAATACCACAATTTAGTTTGGTTGATTCTAAAAGTCCGTCTGGCTATACTCATGGAAAAGGTATCCAATTTTCTAGAGGAATTTTTTATAGAGGAAATATTCAGTTTACTATTGAAGTGGGAGAAGAAGTTGCTCATTATATTCATGATACAGTTAGGCCTGAAGTATTTGATGCTCAAGATGCATTGATTTCTGAACAAGATCATTTAGATAATGAGGACCAAGCTTTGAAGGATTTGATAGATCATTTTATGTTTTACAATTATAGAGAAGCCGTTGCATTATATTGCAGTTTTTTATTTTGTGAAAATAAACATGGAAGAGAAGAAGTAATTAGGCATATAAATGATTTTGAAAGGCCTAGAATTGAAAAAGAAATAAAAGCATCAAAAATGGGTCTTAAGACCATGTCTGAGAGGGACGCATCAAGGATGGTTGAGCACATAAAAGGTTATATGGCTGCTATTATGCTATATGAAAGATATCGTGATGAAAGTATAGTTGAATTATTTAATTTTTCATTAGAGGAAATCAAAAGATTTGATAATGTTCTAAATAGTAGATACTCTTTAAAATGGAAAGATTAGAAACTTTTGAGAAAATTGGAAGCAAAGGAGCAACAAAGATTAGAGAGAGCTGTGTTGCTATTGTTGGCGTTGGGGCTATTGGAAGTGTTTCTCTGGAACTTTTGGCAAGGGCTGGAGCTGGAAAAATTTTAATTATTGATAGAGATATAATTGAAAGAGAAAACATTGGAAGCCAAAATTTTTATACTGGCGAAGATATGGGAAAATTAAAAGCAGTTCAAGCAGCCTCTTATGTGAAAAAGATAAATCCTGAGGTAGATATTATTTCTTATCCTGATGATTTAAATTCTGAGAATATTTATAAGATTTTAAAAAATAAAAATCTTAAGATAGATTTAATTTTAGACTGCACTGATAATTTTGAAACTAGATTTTTAATGAATGATTTTTGTGTTAAAGAGAAAATTCCTTGGATTTATTCAAGCTGTGTTAGAGATGAGGGTTATGTTATGAATATTATTCCTGGTGAAGCTTGTTTTAATTGTGTTTTTAAAGGTAGAATAAGCAATGAAACTTGTGATACATCTGGAGTTATTTTAACGATTGCAAATTTAATTGGTTCATTGCAAGTCACTGAGGCTTTGAAGATGTTAATAGGAGAAAAAGTTGAAAATGATTTAATTCATTTTAATATTTGGGATAAAGAGATAAGGAAAATTAAAATCAGCAAAAATAAAAATTGTGATGCTTGCAATTCTAGATTTAAGTATCTAGAAAAAGAAAGAGAAGAAATTGTTAAGTTTTGCGGTAGTGGAAATTATCAGATAAAAGGAAAGCATGATCTAGTGTCTCTGAAGAAGAAATTGAGCAGAATTAGCAAGGTTCAAGATTTAGGAGTTTGTTTAAATTTTGGAGAGGTGTTTATATTTAAGGATAGGGTGATGGTAAAGGCTAAAGGAGAGAAAGAGGCTAGGGCAATTTATTCTAGATTCATTGGAAATTGATTTTTAGGCTATAGAAAGGTTTATATATACAGATAAATATACAGAAATATGGCAAAAACGATAATGATATCAGATGACGTATATGATGACTTAAAAAGAGCCAAAGGCTCAAATAGTTTTACTTCTCTATTGAAAGAACTCTTAGAATCAAAAAAAGGCAGTGGCGAAAAGTTACTCGAGCTAGCTGGTTCCCTTGAGGGTGATAAGGAATACGATGAGGTCATGAAAGAGTTAAAGAAGAGATGGACTAGATGGACAAAGAGTTATGCTTAGATACAGATTTTTGTATTGAACTACTGAAAAGAAAGGATTCGGTAAAAAATATCGAAGGAATTTTAAAACTAAGTAGCATTTATATTACAAGCATTACTATGTTTGAACTTTTCTTAAGGAGTACGAATCTTGACATTGTTGAGAATTTTGTGGATTCCATAAATATACTCTATTTTGATGATTTTGCAGCTAAAATTGCTAGTGAAATATACAAGGATCTTAAAAGTAAAAATATTTTTATTGAGATTAGAGACTTATTTATTGCAGCTTGTGCAATTGCTAATGACTGCTATTTAGTCACTTTTAATAAAAAGGACTTCTCCCATATTAAAAATTTAAAATTATTAGATTTTTGAATTTAAATTTTAAACCAAAAACTATAAAAATTAATTTTCTACATTAAAATCGATGAAAAAGAGGTTTCTAGCTGTTGTGTTTATTTTTATGCTGGTATTTGGGAATTATATGGTTTTTGGATTGCTTGATCTTGACTTTGGAGAGTTTTTAAGAGAGAATAATTTTTTTAGCGGAAAATTTACATTGTTGAGTCCTAATAAGAAAGGAGATGTTGATGTTGGGGATGGAGAAAGATGCAGCCCAATGGATAAGGATTGCGATGGGGTTTTTGATTCAGATGACAATTGCCCGGATATGGAGAATCCCGGACAAGAAGACTGGGATGATGATGGGATAGGAGATGCTTGTGATTTAGATAATAGTGGTTGTAGTCAGAGTGATTCTGATGGTGATGGGGTTTTTGATAATAGAGACAGATGTTTTAATGAGGCGACTATTGCTGTAAATAGAAATGATGGGTGTCCTTTGCCAATAGCTAGGAACTTTACTCATGATTTAACAATAAATTTTTCTGAATTGCCTAGTTTGTTAGATATTTCTTATGTTTCGATTGGAATAAATAATACAGGGAAAATTGAATATATAAATGAAAATGTTGATTTAGTTTCTATTGATGAAGAAAGTGGCTATGCTTATCCTTTAAATTTAGATGAGGCAGTTATTATAGGTTATGATCTAATTGATATTGATCCAGAGTATAGTCCTGAACTAAATAATGATGCAACTTTACATTTTTACAATTTAGATTTACTAGACCCAGTTATCTATATAGATGATGAGGTATGTTATGAATGTGAGATTTTGCTATATGAGGATTGGAATTTGAGCTTTACTGTTGAGGGATTTTCTTCTTATTATGCAGATGAGAATTATTGCGGTGATGGAATTTGTGGTGCTGATGAAGTTTGTGATACTGATTGTGGGGGTTATGACGGTGGTTATGAAGATGGTGATTATGATGAGGAATATGGATATGAGATTCAAACAATTGATTTAGATATTAGAGATTCTTACGTTGTTTATTTGGTATTTAATGAAAAATTGAGGATTATTTTTAATGGAGAAGAGTATTTTACAAGGATTACGAGTGTGAAACCAAGCAGGATTACCTTAAGATTTTCACCTCTAGTTTATATTGCAACAATTGAGACTGAGGATAATAGATTAGTTAATTTAGATTCATTTGATAGGGTTGATGTAAGAGTAACTGTAAATGATGTGTCTTATGATCATGTTGCTGAGTTGCTTTTTGAGAGGATTGGAGTTGAAGAGATGGAAGAAATTGAAGAAAGAGAAGGAATAGGTGAAACTTTTAAAAGATTTACAGAAGACTTGTTTAAATTTCAAGAGCCTGCTATTGAGGAGGCTATTCCTTCTTTTGAAATGCAGGAGGCAAAGCTTAGCAATTTGCACAGAATATTTATTATTCTTGTAATAGTTTTAGCTTCATTTTCTATTATGCATCTTATTCATAGGAAGAAAAAGTAAGAATGAGAAGGTAAAAAACAAGAAACAGGAAAGATAGAGAAAACAGGAAAATTTTTAAATGCTAGTTATATTTTTATTTTATGAAAATAAGGGTTTATATTGATAGGTATAAGAAAAATGAAATTGTTGAACTAGAGAAGCCTAAAGCTAAAGATGTTTTGAAAAAATTAAATATAAATCCTGTTACTGTAATACTATCTGTTAATGATGAGATAGTCACTGAAGATTACGAAATTAAAAAAGATGAGGAGCTAAGAGTTCTTTCTGTAGTTTCTGGAGGTTAGTCATTTAGATTATTTATCGTAGAAAGTTTTAAATATAAAAAATGGATTCTTGGTTTTATGAAAAAGAGGTATTTGGTTTTAATAATTGTCTTAACGGTTTTAATTTTTAGCCAGGTTACATTTGCTAATTTTTATGATCTATATAGTAAAATTTTTAAATATAATTTTTTTACGGGAAAACTTTTTTTAAATCCTGGACAAAGGTCTATTAGCGTGATTAATATCAGCAATGAGAGCAATGAAACATTTGGGTTTTTTGAGGTTGAAGAAAGACCTGGGATTTTTGATTTGCCTCTTGGAGATGATGGAAAGAGGAGAGAAATTCTAAAACCTGCACCTGCGAAGCCAAAGCCAGAAGTTGATATTAAAAACAAATTTGGGGGTGAGAAAGAAAAAAAGATTCCTAGAGAATGCGAATTAAAAGAAGCAAGGTGGTCAAAAGACAAGGCAAATAGAGGTGATATTGTTGGATTAATAGTAGAAAGTGAAAATTGCGAAGGAAAAAATTTAATTCTTAATATTTATGAGGTTGATTTTATTGGGAGAAAACATGTTGCAACTTTGACATCTGCTGGGGCAAGTTTTTTAAATGGTGAGGCGAGATTTGCGTGGGTTGTTGATTATAAAGTGAATAAGATTGATCTGCTTTTTGAGGGAGATTCTCTGGAATTTGTTTTTAATGCTCATGTATTCTCTTCTGGTGGGAATAATAGGATAATTGGAAGGAGGATAACTGGGAGGGAAGCATATTATGGAGTGGATAGCGGAACTTTAACAGTACCAATAGAGGCTGGAGATGAACGGGGATCTTTATCACAATGGAAAGGAATAAATTATGTTAGAAAGAGAGGAGGCGGCATTTCGCATACAATTGCGCATAAGTGGCAGGAGGAAAAAGCGAGCGTAATTCAGGATTTTGATGATATGAAGAATATGGGAGCAAATTTGATACGGATAATTATAAGACCTGATGCTCCAGTAGGAGGGGACTATGGAACTGGTTACCCATTTGGATTTGATGTGCCCCCAACAGCTCAACAGATTGCAAACTTAATTGAGTTTGTTGACCTTGCTCAGCAAAGAGGGCTATACGTGAAACTTTCTTTTGAACCAGAAGACCCGCACCAACCCCCAGCTTGGAATTACTTAAGAGCACCTGACTATTTTTGGATTAATTTTGTTAGCTATTTTGTTGCTGCTTTAGAAAATCATCCTAATGTTCCAATAGTAGAGGCAGCAGTGGAGGGCTGGCCGTGGAACAATCCAAATTATTGGTATTATTTGTGTGGTATTGATTATAATCGTGATGACGTTATTTGCGATAATAATAAAGGTATATGGCCTCTTTTAGCATCAACTAATTTTCCTGCAAAACTCTCTATTGGGTTATCAGCGAGGAGAGACCTTCAGTGGAATGGACAACCATTTTACAAAAATAATTTTGATAGGGTTGAAGAACTTTACAGGGCTACAAGATTTAGGCCATATAAACACTCGCTTCATTATTATAATGAGGTTTCTGATCCTCAAGACCCTAGTGGTGCACTCCAGGAAGTTTTAGATTATATCAGCACCTTACCTCCTACTCTGGATGGTACAACATTTCCTCTTCTTTCAGAAATATCTTTACAAAATCTAGATGACAGTACGAATTGTGATCTGGATGGCCAAGATCAGTTTTATCGAAATCTTTTTACATATTTAGGTCAAGACAATCTTTATGTGGCGCCATGGAATTATATGATGGTGAACGCACGGTGCTGGAGTCTAGTAGATCCAAGTATGATATCACCTGAATGTGATGGAGAATTACCAGATCGCACACATCGTAAAGCGTGGTGTACAGTAAAAAGTTATTATGAAGCTGCAGCCGATTCTGATGGTGATGGAATTCCAGATGATCAGGATAATTGCCCCAATAACTACAATCCAGGACAGGAGGATTTTGATTCTGATGGATTAGGGGATTTTTGTGATAGCTGTCCTTTTGATTCTTTTAATGATGAAGATAGTGATGGAATTTGCGGAGATGTTGATAACTGCCCTTCTGATTTTAATCCTGGACAAGAGGATTGTGATGGTGATGGGATAGGAGATATTTGTGATCCTGATTCAAGTAGCTGCGGTGCTGGTGATAGTGATGGAGATGGTATTCCAGATGATTCTGATAACTGTCCTAATGATTATAATCCGGGGCAGGAGGATTTTGATTTTGACGGGATTGGAGATGCTTGTGATAATGATGATGATAATGATGGATTTAATGACGATGAGGATTGTGATGATTTTGATGCAGAGATAAATCCATCTGAGGCTGAGGTTTGTGATGATGCTATTGATAATGATTGTGATTTAGATGTTGATTGCGATGATTCTGAATGCGAGTCATTGCCTGTTTGTTTAAGTGATGAAGATGGGGATGGTGTTCCTGACAGCGAGGATGAATGTCCTGGCACTGATTTTGGATATGATGTAAATGAAAATGATGGGTGTCCTTTGCCATATTATTTAATGTTCAGTCAAAGTTTGACAACTGATTTTATAAATGTAGAGAATTTAAAAGGAATTAATGGATTGTCTCTTGGGATTTTAGATAAAGGAAGAATTGAATTTTTAGATGATTTAATTTCTGCTGTTAGATTTAATCAAGAGAGTAATGAATATTTGCCATTAGATTTTGATAGATTTGTAACAATAGATAATAATTTAGTTTCAATTAATCCTGTAGATTTGCCAGAATTAGACTTTAAAGTTACTGCTACATTGTTTAATTTAGATTTCCAAGATCCAGTCATTTTAAGAGATAGTTCAAGCTGCAATGACTGCAATATTTTAAGTTACAATAATGGTATTTTAGTTTTTGAAGCACCAGGATTTTCAAGTTATTCTGCTGCTGAAGGCTCAGATGATGGAGATGATGGTTCTGGTGGAGGCGGTGGCGGAGGTGGGGGAGGTGGAGGTGGAGGAGGTGGGCAGAGAAGTCCAACTTTGGATCTAGATGCTAATGACATGTATATCGTTTATATGAAACTTTATGATAAAGCATTTATTATTTATAAAGGAGGAATGTATTCAGTAAGAGTAAATAAGTTAACTAGAGATTCTGCTATAGCAAGATTTTCTCCTGGAGGAATTGATGCTAATTTAGTAACTGGATCTTTAGCAAGGATTGATTTAGATGGTGATGGAAATTTGGATGTTGAATTTAGCTTAAGATCTGTTTCTGCTGGGAGATTAGGAGAGTTTTTAATAAAGAAGATAAAGCTGCAGTTGCGAGAGCCAAGTTTTCCAGAAAGGGAAATTGAAAAAGAGACTCCTGAGAAGATTGAAGAGGAAGTTTTAGAAATAGAGATTGAAAAAGAAGCAACAGTATCTAGTAAGTTAAGGATTTTTGCCATAGCCATAATCTTGATATCAAGCTTGATATTTTTCTTAATTCATAGAATAAAGGCTAAAAAAAGTTCTAAACAATAAAATTATAAATCTAATTGTTTTTATTATTAGTATGTGCAAATTATGCAATGAGAAGCCTGTTTATGTAACACAAAATAATAAGAAATTTTGCAAGAATTGTTTTATTAGATTCTTTGAGAGGAAGGTGTATAAGACTATTAGAAATTATAAACTGATAGAGAAAAAAGATAAAGTTGCTGTTGGAATTTCTGGGGGCAAAGATTCAATTTCTTGTCTTTATATTTTGAATCAGATACTAAGCAGGCAAGGAAGAGAGGTTCATGCTATTTTAATAGATGAAGGCATTGAAGGGTATAGGAATAAGACTATCGAGGATGCAAAAAAATTTTGCAAGGAAAATAAGATTCCACTGAAGATTGTTTCTGTTATGAAAGAATTTGGGTTTACGTTAGATGATTATTTAAGGAAAACCAGGAAAAATCCTTGCACTGCCTGCGGGGTTTTTAGGAGATACTTATTAAATAGAACTGCAAGGGAATTGGGAGCAACAAAAATTGCAACAGGGCATAACTTGGATGATGAGGCTCAAACAATTTTGATGAACCAATTTAAGGGCAATGTGGAATTTTCTGCAAAGCTTGGGCCTATCACAGGAGTTTTAATGCATGAGAAATTTGTTAGGAGAATTAAGCCTTTATATTTTATGACAGAGAAAGAAACCACAATATATGCATTTTTAAAAAAATTCCCGATAAATTATATAGAATGCCCATACTTTGCAAATTCTCTAAGAAATAGAGTAGGTGTTATGTTGAATAATCTAGAAGAGAAGTATCCAGGAACAAAGCAAGGGATTGTGAATTCATTTTTAGAGATATTGGTGAAGTTAAGAGAGAGATATCAAAAGGTTAAGATTGGGACTTGTGAGAGATGCGGGGAGCCTGCTAATAAGGAGATTTGCAAGGCTTGTGAGATCCTTGAGTTATAAGCTGATGACTCCGGGGACAGCGACTTGTGTAATAGAAAGGTATTTAAATATATAAGTGTTTCATAAACATATGAATTTTGGAAAAAAAGAGGGTGCAATATTTTTTTTGGCAATTTTTTTTGTAGGTTATGGATTATTTTTTAATTCTGACACAAAAACAGGAGAAGCTTCTAGATCAAAATCGTTTAGTTTTCAAGATTGTGGTTGGAAGATCGAAATTGTTGATACAAATGCTAGCTTTCCTTCATTAGAATTAGACAGCCATAATAGACCGCATATAGCCTATCAGCGAGGCTATCCTTACTATGACTTAAAATATGCTAATAAATTAAATGATATAAGTTGGGATATTGAAGTTGTTAAATCTGATGGATTTACTGGGTATTTTCCGTCTATAGATGTAGATTTTAATGGAAAACCACATATTGTCTATAGAGATGGTGAAACACAAACACTTGATTATACTAAAAAGGTTAATGGAAGTTGGAAATTTTATCAAATTGAGAGAATACCTTGGACAACGAATTCGATTGTATTAGATAAATTTTCAAACCCACATGTTGTTTATGTTTTTTATAACATCCCAAAGAGGAAATATGAGCTTAGATATGCAACCTTAGTTGGAGAAAATTGGGATATTGAAGTAGTTGACAAAGCTGTGTGGTCAGACCAAGCACATCCCTCTTTAGTGTTAGACTCTAATAATAGACCGCATATTAGTTATTTAGAGCTTGCAAGAGAAGAACTTCCTCATGTATATCCAGCTGTAGATCTCGTGTATGCAACTTTAAATGAATCTGGTTCGTGGCATAGCCAGATTGTAGAGGATCAAATTATGGATACTTATGGGTCTCTTCAAGATCGTAGTTCTATTGATATAGACTCTAATGATAAGCCACATATTAGTTATTATGATGAATTTGAATCAGCATTAAAGTATGCGACATCGGATGGCATAAATTGGGATATACAAATTGTTGACAATGATGGAAATGTTGGCCAATATCCTTCCATTGCAATTGATTCTAGAAATAGGCCACATATTAGTTATTATGATGTAGATAAAACTGATTTAAAATATGCCAAGCTTATTGGAGGAAGATGGAGCATTGAAAGAATTGATACAGGTAGATCAGCAGGGCAATTTACCTCAATTGATATTGATTCTAATGATAACCCACATATAAGTTATTATCAGATAAATTGGGGTGAAAACTTTCTAAAGTATGCATTTTTTGTTTCTTGTAAAAGATAACTTTATTTTTTCATCATCTCTTGACCTTATAATTTAAATTTCAATCAATTAGTTAAACATATTAAACAACCCTTCTTTTGTTTCAGTAACCTCTTTTTCTGCTTTTTTTTCTTCTGAAGTCAGGGATTCATTTTTTCCTGTAGTTTGCTCTTGATAAGGAGATTGATAAATAGGTTCAGTTGATATTTGGCTAGATGTTGATGGTTGAGTCTCAGTATCTTGGGTTTGTTTTTTTGACGGCAATTCAAAGAAAAATTGATCAGCTTCTTTCTTTTGCACTTTAAATTTAACTGGCTTTTTTGAAAACTCTACAAGATTTGATAGGTTTTGAATTATTTTTTCAGCTGCCTTTTCCTCCGGCAGAGATTTCTTTTCTAAAAACTCACCAATATACTTTTCTTTCTTAGTGAATTTTGATTTTAGATATTTGATAAACCTCTTTATCATACCTTATGTATTTGCTTTTTTAATTTAAATATGTATCGTTACATTTAAATACTTTTAACAAGTTTCAAGAATTATGGGAGAATTATGAAAGTGGAGATTAAATCTGAGACAATAAAGGATGAAAGAGTAAAAGATGAGGCTTTAAAGCATAGCACTGCGCATGTATTAGCTAATGCTGTTCTTGAGCTATATCCAAAGGCCAAGCTTGCAATAGGGCCAGCCATAGAAGATGGTTTTTACTATGATTTTGGTAATGTTGAATTTACACAAGAGGATTTAGAGAAAATTGAGGAGAGGATGAGAGAGATAATTAAAAAAGACCTAAAGTTTGAAGTGAGAGAGGTAACAAGAGATGAGGCTAAGCAGTTATTAAAAAATCAACCTTTCAAATTAGAATTGCTTGATGAGATTAAAGGAAAGATTACTTTTTATAAGCATGGAAATTTTGAGGATTTGTGTGCTGGTCCTCATATAATATCTACTGGGCAGATTAAGGCATTTAAATTAACTAAGATAGCTGGAGCTTATTGGAGAGGAGATTCTAAGAGAGAGATGTTAACTAGAATTTATGGAATTGTTTTTAAGAGTAAGGAAGAGCTTGATAGTTATTTAAAAATGATTGAGGAAATTTCCAAGAGAGATCATAGAGTTATTGGAAAAGAATTAGATTTATTTTCTATGCATGAGGAAAGTCCTGGAATGGTTTTCTTTCATCCAAAAGGGGCTGTTATTTATAATGAGTTGGTTAATTTTATTAGAGAGGAATACAGAAAAAGGGAATATAAAGAGATAATTACTCCTGTGATTTTGAATAAGGGGATATGGGAAAGATCTGGGCATTGGGATCATTTTAAGGAGAACATGTTTTTTACAAAAGCTGAGAATAAAGAATTTGCTGTCAAGCCAATGAATTGCCCTGCTGATATTATTGTTTACAAGAATAGCATTCATAGTTATAAAGAATTTCCTTTAAGATATGCTGATTTTGGAGTGTTGCATAGAAATGAAATTAGCGGAGTTTTATCTGGATTATTTAGAGTGAGAAAGTTTGTGCAAGATGATAGCCACATATTTGTAGAGCCTGAGCAGATCAAGGATGAGGTAAAGAACGTGATTGATTTTGTTGATTATATCTATAGAGACACTTTCAAATTTGAGTATGGTGTTGAGTTAAGCACTAAGCCAAAGAATTCTATGGGAGATGATGAATTATGGGAGATTGCTGAAAAGAGCTTAGCAGATGCTTTGAAGGGAAAAAAAATTAAGTACAAAATAAATCCTGGGGAAGGGGCATTTTATGGGCCAAAGATTGATTTTCATATCAAGGATGCAATTGGAAGAACTTGGCAATGCGCAACAATACAAGTTGATTTTCAAATGCCTCAGAGATTTGAATTAACTTATGAAGGAAGAGATGGCAAGAAACACGTTCCTGTTATGATTCACAGAGCGATTTTAGGAAGCCTGGAGAGATTTATTGGAATACTGATAGAGCATTTTGCTGGTAAATTTCCTTTATGGCTAAGTCCTGTTCAAGTTAAACTAATGACGGTTACTGATAGGAGTAATGAATTTGCTGAAATAGTAAAGAGAGAGATGGAAGAGAGAGGAATTAGGGTTGAGGTTGATAATAGAAATGAGAGCATTGCTAAAAAGGTTAGAGATGCACAAACTGATAAAATTCCTTACATGATCACTATTGGTGATAAAGAAGTAAAGGAAAAATGTTTAGCTGTAAGAACTTTAGATGGAAAGGTAAAGTTTGGTGTTAAAGTGAATGATTTTATTAATGATATTTTGGATGAGATAAAAACAAGGAAGTGTTAAAGTAGGTGCTAGATGATTGAAGTTAATGAGGCTTTATCTAGGCTAGAGAATTCTGAGTTGTTTCAAAATTGGAAAAAAGAGAATAAAAAGTCTTATTTGGCCAGTTTCTTTATAAACCTGCCTGGACAAGAAAATTGGCAGATTGATTTTTACAATCCAAAACAAGACACTATGATATCTTTTATTGTTGAGGATGATATTAAAATCGCTGAAGAGTCAAAGGTTTTTAAAGCTAAGGACACTAAAGTAGAGGAATTATCTATCAGAGATGTTAAGATATTTTTTAAAGAAGCAAATGAGATCGTAGATAAATTGGTAAAAGAAAGCTATAATAATGAGCAAATAAATCAGAAGATCATTATATTACAAAAAATTAATATGACATTATGGAATGCAACATGCTTGACTAATTCTTTTAGTGTTTTAAACATTAAGATTGATGCTAAAAATGGAGATATTTTAAGTGATAATATCAGTTCTTTACTAGCTTTTAAATCACAGTAAAGTTTATAAATATTTAATTTTAAATTTAGGTTATGAAAAAAAGCGGTAAGTTATTTTTAATTTTTGCTTTATTGTCTATTCTGCTAATTAGCTCTTGTACTAGCAACCAGCGGGTTAAATCAGATGGGGGAAGTGTTGAAGAAGAGACAGAGAAAGAACATGTTGAAGAATTGAATTCTGCTACGACGTGTGAAGACAAGATTAAGGTTTTAAATGATGAGATGAAATTATCAAAAAATGAATTAGAGGGTGTGAATAAAGAATTGAGAAACTTGGCTTTTGAACTTCAGCAGTTAAAAGTTGGCGGTGATGAAGAAGAGAAAAAGGAGAAACAAGATAGGCTAAGAGAACTAGCTGATCAGAGAGAGGAGTTGGAATTTAAGATTGAATTCTTAGAAAATGAAGTAAATTCAACTAAGTGCTAGATAGTATTCAAAGCTTGAAAATTGCTTAAAAATTTCAAAATAAGAAATATAACAGTAATAATCAACAAATAACTTTATCTCTTTTAAAAATACATCTCCTAATACTATACCTAAATAAAATTGGGGCTAAGATCGTCGTTACTATCGTCATGAATATTATTGCAGCAAAAACGTTATTTGAGATTAAATTAGCTTGTCTTGCTATCTCTGCTAGTACCAATTCAACATCGCCTTTGACATTTAATGCCCATCCTAGGATTATGCTCTCTTTAAATGTTCCATTTGTTATATTGTTTCCAATTATTGTTCCTAAAAATATCCCGAAAAGTGCAATCAAAGTAAAAATTATGCCTAAAAAAATATTCTCTAAAATAGAAGCTAGATAAGTGTTTAACCCGACCCAGACAAATATTAATGGCGTTAAAAAACCAAATGAGATTGAATGGATTGTTTTTGAAATAGAGTGCTCTTCCCAAGGTTTTTTATGAGATCCTGTCAGCAAAACTTGTCTGACCATAACTCCAGCAATTAAAGCTCCAATTAAGGAACTTAAACCGAGATATTCTGAAAGGCCAGCCATTAATAAAGTGATTATTAAAGCTCCTGTGAACAAAGATGCTGAAGATTTATGCTGTTCAAATATCCTTAAGATAAATGAAACTATATAAAATCTAAATATTAAAACCATTATTATAAAGAGGACAATATCAACTAGTAATCTTAAGAGCCCCATGCCGGAGATTGAAACATTTATTACAGCTAGTATCAAGCTTATCATCACAAGTTGAATTAAGTCTGATACTGTTCCTATGTCAACGATCTTATTTCCTAAACTTGTTTTTAAGATTCCATATTCATCTAATATATATACTATTACTTTTACGACTACTACTGATAAAATAACACCTATAATGACTGAGGCTATAAA
>CAZCNK010000002.1:0-22682 GCA_964500345.1 Candidatus Woesearchaeota archaeon
GCTTCAAACCCATATTCCAATAGAGACTTCAAAATAAAAGGATCTTGCACAAGTTCATGAAATTTTCTGTTTTCCATAATAAAATTGTCTTGAAGACTGCTTATAAAAGTAATGATTTCGGGCTCTGGCACAACCCTCCAGTTGAGAAGAGCAATAAAGCAAAGTCAGTTAAGATTGCTGTTGATGATAAAGAGTATGGTGATGAGAAGAATAATTTCTTCGTGAAGAATGATACAGTTGTTTTTCCTTATATTTTAACTGCTAATGATTTATTGTAACTGGGCCCGACAGGATTCGAACCTGTGACCCCCTCCAATTTGATTATTCTAATCCTTGCCTAATCGTCAAGGAGATGTCATAACCACTAGACCACGGGCCCAAAGCCACCGATGAGATTTGCACTCATGACCTGCTGCTCTCTTGCTAGCTACAAGGTTCAGCTCTAAAGATCAGCTGCTCTAGCTAACTGAGCTACGGTGGCATTGAGAGATAGTGTTATAAGATGGTTTAAAAAAGTTTTGAGAGAAAAATTTTGCCCTACAAATTCACTCATTTTCACGGGTCGATGAGTTTAAGGAGTAGGGCAATGATGTTAAATAGTTTAGAGTTTATTAGTTTTTCTAATGAGGATTTCCCGAAAATTTTTAGGAAATTTGCGGCAAAGCTTATAAAGGAGAGAGAATTAATAAGATTATGATCAAGAAAAAAAATAAGTCTAATTATTGGAGAATGTCTTTTAAGCAAAGTGAGGATGAAAAAAAGAATTTTAAAATGCCTAAAATGAGCTCTACATCTGACGTTGACCGGGTATTTGAAATTTTTGGATGGAAAAAAAGATGCCAGAAGGATCGATAAAATTAGGTAGCTTTGGATTTGGGATTTTTGCTAGAATGAGAGAAGACGGAAAAATTGAGTATGACACACAAATTGTAAATAGTGGCATAATGGTTGAGATTATTGTTATGCAGTTAAGATCTTTTTTGAATAGTTTAGAAAAAAATTATTTTGATGACTTTAATAAAAGGATATCTGATAAAGAAGATTGATTATGGAAGAAATCTTTCTGGATGTTTAAGTTTTTCTGGAAGATAATCTGAGATAACATAATTTAACCCATGCTGGGCTAAGGCTTGCTGCTCTGCCCTTTTTCCCATTTTTGCTAGAAGTTCAAGGGCTTTTTGCCATTCCTTACTTGCTTGAATAAAAGGATCATTTTTTATAAGATCTTTTATTTTTTTAATATCAATCTCTTTTAATGGATGAGTTGGTAATTTATAATCTATTATATCTTGTGGAGTAATTCCTAAGAATTTTGCACTTGGAACACAGAAATATTCATTAATGTGAGCAGCATTTCCTGATCCAACCTTTAAAGTTCTGTAAATTGAACCAAAGCCATAAGGATCACCATCAGTAAATGCATAAACAGGTAATTTTTTCTCATCTGATAATCTTCTAATAAATCTCCTGCAAGCTCTAGTTGGAACTCCGCCCATTGAGATTAAGATACAATTTGCTTTTTTATAATAACCATGCTTGACTAGTCTCTGAAACATGCCTGCTGTTTCTATAGCTAAAATAAATTTTGCTTTTGTCTCGAATTTTAAATGCTCAACTGAGATTGGTATTGAATAAGCCCCGGTTCCAAATTTTGTACAATCAATTTTTATATCCTTGCCTGTGTTTGGATCTTTGTCAATTACGATTAATTCACCGGCAACTTCTCCACCTTTTTCTTCTGGAATAAAGCCAAGTTGCTCTCGATTTACCATAAACATGGCTTCAACATCATCCATTACAGTATCAGATTCAACTTGCTCTAGAAATCTGGCTTCATCCCAATTTTTACTTACATAATATGCCTCTCTTTTTGTAGCAATGTCATCTGTTTCAACAAGCTGCTTTGATAGTGCCATCATCTTTAGAGATTGGGCAAATGTTTTAACTGTGGAAACTGAAAGAGTTCTTACTTTATTCTTATCCTTTATTTCAAAAAATCCTATTTTTGGGTCATATTTAACATTATTCAATGATCTTAGAGGTATTTTAAGAACTGGCTTTTTTTTAACATTTATTTTTTGATAAACATCTTTAGCTAAATCTTTAATCTTTTCCAAGACAATCTCTTCTTTTTTACCCATTTTCATTTTCTCCAGATTTAACTTTTGGCCTTATCTCAATTTCTATTTCCTTCCTGGATTTCTCTAATATATCTTTTAAATTTTTTAATACTTTCTTTTCCTCATTTTCATTTAATTTTATAATCTCTCTTAAAGCCTCGCCAATATGCGGAAGATATTTCTCAATGTACCCTCTCTTTTCCAATTCAATTTGAGATCTGTGCTTTTTATGTATGTAAACAGCAAGTTTTCTGCCACACTCTTGCAAAGCAAGCTTAATTTCTTTTATGATTTCTGGGTAATGAGCAATTGCATCTTTTGCTTCACTTGTAAATGGAACCCAGACAGAAACCATATGAACAATTATTGTTGCTGGACCAACCGGCAGGTTATTGGAGCTTTGTTGCAATCCATATGGCTTCCAATTTGTTTCTGTAACAGCTTCTGTTACTGCACAAGCTCCTTGCTGGTAAAGAAGTGGAACACGGTTAGCAAATCTAAGTAATTTTACTTGCTCATCTTGAGGTAGCTTACTATCATAAATAATTGCTGCTTCAATTTGAAATGGAAAGCCACGATAAACAACTGGAGACCTAGTTGCTACAGCATAAAATTCTGCATCAAATTCTTTTTTAATTCCTTTTTCCAAGATTTCCTGGCTAATTGGGCTTAAGCAATCTGTTGGTGGGGCAATTATCTTTACCTCTTGCATAGCCTTAAACAACCTTTCTGCTTCTTCAGATGAGATTTTAGCAGGTTTTGCATTCGTTTGAAGATTTGCTTTCAAACAGATTTCCTTAGCTGTTCCAGATCCAACTCTTGAGAATTCAGACGTTAAAAAGCTTTGAAGTGTTTTTGCTTGCGCAGTATATAGCATGCTTTGCAATATTCCAAGCTCAATTCCATATGGATGGGGTTTGATTTCTTTAGGCTCTAGAGGCAATTGAGAAACAGCCCTTGGATAAACTACTTTCTCATTATCTGGATTAATATAAGTAAAACTGATGTGGGGATTTGCAATTACTGTTTGCTTGATATATTCATCAACACTTTGCCTTCCTTTTTGGTACTTTGCCTCAAGCTCTATTTCTACTCTTGTTCCATGATCTTTTTTCCAATCTCTAGTTTCTTCCTTTACTATTTCTGGCTCATTTTTTTCTGTATTAATTTTTAACTCATAATACTCTGCTGGCTTATTTGGAGCAATTTTTGAAATGATTTTAGTTGGCTTTCCTGTTGTAAGCTGAGAATAAAGAACAGACATGCTAACACCTAGACCCTGCTGTCCACGTGACTGCCTTCTAGAAAAAAACTTGCTTCCATAAAGGAGTTTTCCAAAGACAGAAGGAATTTGCTTTTTAACTATTCCTGGGCCATTATCCTCTACTATGACAGTATATCTTATATCTGAGATTTTTTTTATCTCAACTAAAACCTCTCCTAACACGTGCATTTCATCAGACGCATCTGTAGAGTTATCAACTAGCTCCTTTACTGTCATTAATAAGGCCCTAGATGGATTATCAAAACCAAGAAGATGCCTGTTTCTTGTAAAGAACTGAGCTATTGAGATCTCTCGTTGTTTTTTAGCTAACTCAAGTGCCTTAATTTCCTCTTTGTCCCTTCCCTCATTTTGAGGTTCTTCCAATTTAGATTTTTTTCCCATTTCCTCTTTTAATTTTATGGATTAATTTTTTTAATAATATCTTTTCCTTTGAAATTCAATGTATTTATAAACGTTGCCGTGAGGAGATCCATTTAATAATTTTTCAATTGCCTTTCTAGCAAGAGTTACGCCCTCTATATGCCCTATAACAGCGACTGTCTTCCCTTGGATTGAGATACTTGTATTAGTTAATTCTTCAATGCTTTTTCTTGATTTTCCATCTTTTCCAATCATTCTGGACCTTATTCTTATTAATTTTTTTTCAGAGCTTCCAGAAAATTCAGTCATATCAATAATCTCTAGCATGTTATTTTCATTAAAAAGAGAGTAAGCTATTTCTGGATTGAAGCCTCGAGCAATAGCCCTAACAAGAGGAGTTGCGTTAAAAACATTAATGTTGTCGTCTGAAGATATTGAAACTTCTCCTTCTATGTTTATCTTTATTTTAGTATTCGTTCTTTTTTCTATGTGTTTCTTTACTGAACCTTTTTTACCTATAAGTATTGCAACTCTTGATTTTGGTATTTTTAATTCTGTTATGAACATTTTAGAATTCTTTAAATTCTTCTATTTTTTTAATATAACCTTTTTTTTCTAACCATGAAACCTGGGTTGGTTTGTATTTAAAGATTATATCTCCTTTTTCATCGCCTCCAAATTCCCAAGGCTCAACTAAAACAACATCTCCCTCTCTGACCCAAAGCTTTCTTTTCAAGCTGCCAGGAATTCTGCAAATTCTAGTTTTTCCATCTAAACATTTAACTCGCATTCTTGATGCCCCTAATCTTTGATCTAGCATTCCTATTACTTCTCTTCCACGAGGAATTTTTACTCTTCTGATCTCCTCTTCTGGTGAGATATTCTCATATTTTCTTTCCATAAAATGATGTTTTTAATTAAATTTATAAATGTTGCTATATTTTTCTATTGGATTTTATTTTGCTATTTAATTTCTGGAAAAATAAGTAATGAGATTCTTAATAAAATTATATTAGGCTAGATTATTTTGAGTTATAAAGAGAATAAAGAGATGGCATAATATAAGATTGCAACAACTAAAAGGACAGCTGTAAGATTTCCAAATAATCTTAGAACTGTAACTTCTTTTCCGCATTTATTGTTTTCACATATATTTATTTTACACTCATAATTTTGAGTGCAAGATTGGCCATTTGATCTTTGAAGTTTTAATGATTTATCTTTATCGCAGTAAAGCTGGCCAACAACTGTTCCAATATCAAGACATTTTGTCTGCTCATTTTCATCAATATACAGACAGCCTAGAGGGCATTTATCTTCCACAACAGCTGGAATTTCTTGGCAAGGTTCACAAGGACCTCCGCAATCTACTCCTTGTTCATCTTGATTTTGAATTGCGTCAGAGCAGGTTGGGCATGCATTAGGACAAGAACCTCCACAGTCTATGCCTGTTTCATCACTATCTTGAATGTTATTAGAACAATTAGATGCTTCAGTTTGAGATGTGATTACTGGTTCTGCTGTTTGAGATGCTGCTTTTAATTCAATAAAGACTTTTGCAAAAGCTTGCGTCATTGGATAATTAATTGTTAAAGATTCTGCTGAGTTTGCCAGATCATACAAGTCAAATTTAATACCGTAATCAGACATTGCTAAAAAATGATTATCTCCTGCATCAACCAAAGAAACTCCTGTGAAACTTGATTGTAGCCCTATCTTATTTCCTGTTATTGATTCGATATTGAAACTTATTGTTTGGTCTGATGTTGATTCTTCAAATTGAGAGCCTTGAGTTGTTAAGGCAAGAGTGTAAGCTGAACTTGGATTATTTGTTGAACCAGGATCTATAATACCCCCACCTTTTGTAACTATATCCATTGCCTCTCCATTTACTGAGTCATCTCCATCTAAAGCAATTGCTAAGCTATTATTTGTGCCATTTTGAATATAGATTTTAGCTTTTATTGGGCCAATATTAAGATCTGCTTCTCCTAAAACTCCTGATACTGTGCTGTTTCCGTATTGAACTGATTTTTGCCCAGCTGATAGGTCTTGAAATTTTAAGGTGTTTGTTGTTGTGTCAATAAATTCGTATTTTAGAACCCTTGTTGTTCCTGTTTTAGTGTTGGAATCTGTCAAAACAAAATAGTCATTTAAATTAACATTAAAATCTGTACTTGAAGAGCCTTCAACAATCACTAAATCTTGATCATCGTCGCCTAGCTTAAAAGTGCCTTTATTTGAAACAAAAGGGGCATCATAAACTAGTCCTTCTGTATTTGTGAATTTTAATTTGTATTCATCATTATTAGAGCTTGGAGTTAAAGAAATTATGCTTGTACTTGGTGTGTCAAGAGAGTCATATTTTATATCCCAGTTTCCAAATAAAGACAATGGATCTGACAGATGGGCAGAGAGATATTCTCCTGTCTTGACATAAATCCCATTCGGAGTTGCAAGCCTGTATTTTATTGAGGAAATTTTTAACTTTTTTCCTGAATCTGAGTCACTGGCAGAGATTTTTATAAATGAATTGTCTATTTCATCATTGCTGATTGAGACTTTGGTATCAAAATTTGAATCATCATATTTTGAATCTTCTAAAGATAAGATCGTTGAAGCTAAATAGAATTTAACCATATCTTGAGGGCCAGACGTTGAAACTAGAACGCTGCTAATGCCAAAAAACATCTTATCATCAATTTTTGTTTTTTCGCCTTCTTTTAAATTTGTAACTTCTTGGCCATTTATTTTTATTCTTACTGAGTCTTTAGATTCAACAGTTGCCAATTCAATTTCATAATTTTTTCCTTCTAGAGAATAAGTTTTTTTATCGCCTTCTTTAATGATATCAAAAACAGCGCCTGCTGCTAACTCCAGAGTTATTGATTTAGATGAGGTATCTGCTTTAGCCCTAATTATTTTGTAATCTTGATTGAACATTGTTACTATTTTTTCAATGTAATCTTTAGCAGTATTATCTTTTACTTCACTATCTAGACCATCTGTAAATACTAGTTCATATTCAAAAAAGGCATTCGTAACTGTTGCTCCTGAACCTATAAACAAGAAATCTCTAACAACATCTTCCCCACTTTTAGTAAACATAATTTTCGGAGAGGAGATTGAGGTATTTGGATCACGAAATCTTATGTATTGATTATAGTTAGTGGAGCCTTCATTTGTTGTAACTTCTCCACTTTTTAAGTCACTCAATTCATTGCTTGTTATGGCAGAGAGGACATTTCCAAATGTTTCATTGATCTCTAATTTGTCATTGGAGCCTTTAAATTCAAAGCTATCTGCATAGATTAAACTAGCAAATGTAGTTATTACGAAAACAAACGATACACAGGAGATTAATAATGAAACTTCTCTTTTCATTTACACCTCTTTTTCTAAAATAGCTTAAAGATATATAAATCTATCTCTAATTTAACCTGAATAAAACCGTAACTCTGTATAATTTTTTTCCAGTTTCTCTGTCAATCTTATGCAATGTTTTTGAATATTTTAATTCGCCTTTGAAACTTTTTGAGAGCTTTCTGCCTAAAGCTTTTGCAAATCTTCTCGAGCTGATGTAAATATCAACTCCTGTTTTTAATTCTGTTATTCTTGATATAGAAACGTCTTTTCTTTCTTTGATTTTTTTTATTGCGAAGTTAAGCAGAGGATCTTTTGGCCTTAGCTGAATGATTCCTTCATAATAATTATTTGGATTAATCAAGAGAGTAGAATTGGGCATGGGGAACTCCTTTTATCATTATTATATTTTCTTCAGTGATCATTTCCGCTTTTAGACCTGCATTAACTGCTTCTTCTCCTATTAAATTAATGTTCGTAGCGTCTTTTAAAATTTTAATAACTTCTTCCTCTGTTTTTTCTTCACCCTTATAAAATCTCTCAGAAACCTCAATTTCAATGTTTTTTTCTTTATCTCTTAATTTCTTTCCAATCAAAGACTTATCGCAGACTGCAACAACAAATCTATGACCATATCTTTGTCCTGTAGCATGAATTTTTAGGTACATGATATTATTTAAGAGAGTTAAGTTTAAAAAGATTAACCTTTTAATTTTAATAACCTAAATTTAATAATAAAGTAATAATAACTTAGAAAATTAAAACTAGCACTTTTATCAAGTATGTTAAATAAAAGAGAATGGTAAAAGAGGGATGTTAAAATTAAGAACCAGTTTGTTTTTATTGTAATTTTTTTAATGTTTGGTGTTTTATTTGGATCTTATTTAGAGAGCAATTTAGAAAAGTTTACAGGATATCTTACAAAAAGCTCTTCTAAGTTTTCCTCTGAAATTATGAAGGATTTTGAGCCTGCTGGCGGTCCTGGCAGTGAGGTAGACCCTAACGTGCATCTAGAATGCCAAGGGATGGTATGCAGAACTGTTCAAGGTACTGGGACTAATTTGTGCCAGACAAGTGCAGATTGTTATTATTTAGCTTGCGAGAATAATGCTTGTGTTAAGAAAGAGGGTTCTTCACCTGACCAATGTTCTTCTAGTCCTGATTGCTATCATTTAGGTTGTGAGGGAATGGCTTGCGTTGTAAAAGATGGTCCAGGAGGTGATGAATGCCAAGTTAATGACGATTGTTCATATATGGCATGTGAAAACAGGGCTTGTGTTTTAAAACAAGGAACTCAGGCAGATCAATGTGGTAGTGACGGAGATTGCTCACATTCTGTTTGCGTGAATGAGGCTTGTGTTTTAGTTAGTGGGCAAGGAAGTAATGAATGTAGTTCATCTGGAGATTGTTTACCACAGATCCATATCTCTTATTATGATTATGGAAATGGTGATCTAAAACATGCATGGTTTGTCGGTTCTGGTGGTAATTGTATTAGTAATAAGTGGAACTGTGAAACAGTAGACTCAACATTATATCAGTATGGGTTCACTGGATATTATACCTCAATTGCTCTCGACTCTAATAAAAACCCCCATATTAGTTATTTAGATTATACAAATAAAAAAATAAGATATGCTAAATATGTTGGAAGTAATGGTAATTGCTATAATACTAAATGGAATTGTAGTGATGTTGATGTTTTTAATTTCACACCTGTTACTGCAATTGCGCTTGATTCAAATAACACCCCCCATATTGTTTACGCAGACGTTGAGGACCAGGTCTATTTCATTTTAAAATATGCACATTATAATGGAGCAAACTGGATCATAAACAGAGTAGATCGTACTGCAAGTTTAATTGCATATTCTATAGATATAGATTCTAGAGATGTTCCCCATATAGCTTACCATAAATGGGAGGGGTTAGGACACGCTGAAAAAATTGGAAATCGGGCATGTCAAAGTTTTACAGACATCGGTTGGATGTGTGAGAATATTGACTCTGGGGGTGCTGTTGGTAGTTTTTTAAGTACTTCAATTGAAATAGACTCACTGGATACCCCACATATAGCATATCATAAACATGTTGGTTTTGGAGGATCTATAGATTATGCAGTTAAATTATCTGGGAATTGTGGTAATGGAAGATGGACATGTTCTCAAGTAGATATTACTCCTTTAAATGATGATGTTTATTTCGGTCATGAAAATTCTATAGCTATTGGCCAAACTGATTTACCTCATATAAGTTATCATGATAGTACAGAAAATAATAATAAGCTAAAATATGCAAAAAAAGTTTCTAGTGGTGGAAATTGTGGAGGAGGATTTTGGAATTGTGAAATTGTAGATAATTACAGTGGGGGCATTTTCTTTGGTTATACGTCTATAGATGTAGACAAAAACAATAGAGTTCATATAAGTTATAATGGAGAAAGTTTTAATTTAAAATATGGAATTTTTGATGGCACAAAATGGAATAAAGAAAATATTGACCAATATAATGTTGGGTGGTATACATCGATTGCTGTTCCAGACGAAGAAACAGAGGAGGATAGACATCTATCATGCATTGCAAATGCTTGTATGTTAGTAGAAGGTCAAGGAATTAATGAATGTTTATTAGATGTAGATTGTACAACTGGTGGTTTAACAAGAATTAATGTTGGATATTGTGCTGCAAGTGGTTTTAACTTTATTAAATTTGCAGAACCTACTAGCTCAGGGGGGAATTGTGGACCTGACAGCTCTTTCTTATGTAGAGAGATTGCTAAAGGTTATTATGCAGAATTTGATGGTAATTATATGGTTTACGCTCTTCACACATCTGGAGATATAAAAGACGATGAGGTTTGGTTTGCAAATAGAGTACTTTCTGGGGGGAATTGCGGGAATGGAGAATGGATGTGCAGTAAGATTAGTAAAGGAGTTACACCTTCAATATCAACAGACTCTAACAATAATGTGCATATCTGCTTTAAAGATTTTAATAATAACAAACTTGTTTATGCTAAATATGTTGGGCCTGGAGGCAATTGTGGTCCGAATAATTATTGGTCTTGTAATTTTATAGATGAAAACGGTGTAAATTGCGAGATTGCCTTAGATGGAAATGATATTCCATATATAATCTACACCACTCTTGACCAATCTAGAAATTATTTACTTAAATATACAAAATATGTTGGTAGTGGGGGGAATTGCGTAAATGGAGAATGGAGATGTGGATATATAGATCATCCTGACTTTAATAATGAGCAAGTAGGCGCAATTACAATAGACCAAAATAATATGCCTCATGTAGCTTTTGTAAATTACTATGGGCCTAATCAAAGAAGAGCCTTATTTTATGCAAAGTATGTTGGAGCAGGTGGAAATTGCGGAAATGAATGGAATTGTGTATTGATAGACGATGCTAAGAATGGTTATTTAGATGGCTATGGTTTAAATATTGATATTAAAACTGATCTTCTTAATAGAGTGCATATTTCTGCTGATTATGAAGACAGCTCATTAAATGGAGATTTAAGATATATAAGTTATGTTGGTAGTGGGGGGAATTGTGATAATAGAAATTGGAAATGTACAACTGTAGAAGCTAATGGAGATGTGGGCTATTATAATTCAATAGAAACTGATGAATTTAATAATCCACATATAACTTATTATGATGCAACAAATAATTTATTAAAATATACTACTAAGATAGTTAGTGGAGGAAATTGCGGAACTGGAAATGATCAAGGAAAGTGGCATTGCCTAGCTATAGATAATAATGACTATGCTGGACAAGGCTGTACATCACTTAATCTTATATAATTGTTAGTATCACTACTGAATCTGTTTTTTATATTTCTTCTATTTTTCTGAATCCTTTTTTTCTGAAATAAAAAGTTGAGATTTATAGATAAAGAGTGTAATTTTTCGAGCAAGAATGAAAAATTTAAACATTAAAGTTTTTATGCCAATTTTTCTTTTCTTGCAGAAAGAAGAGTCTGCAATTTTTTCAAAACTTCATAAGGAGAATCAACATAATTAAACCTATCATATTTCGCTTGTATTCTTGGGTGCTTTCCGCCAGCAGTTTCCATTTCTCCAGTAAATATTTTTACAGTGCCAACCTTGAAAATTACACCTAAAATACCAACATCAACAGAAACATTTTGCATCCTGTCATAATCAATGGATTTAAAATCTCTCCCTATAATCCCTGATTGAATTACTGCTCTTTTGTTGGTAATTGCATAATGTGTTCGCGTATACGCCATATTACTTAAAATAATCCCGACAACAAAGATAATTACTCCTGCTATAACTGCCACGAGAATAGATTTAAGGAAAGCACCAATAAAAATTCCGATAACAATAACAGCTATGAGAGTTCCAAAAATAGCAGATATGATGTATGGTGCATATTCAGGTTTGCTGTTATAAATCACTTTCTCTTTTGGTTCTATGATTTTTGGGATTTCATTCATTTTAATTTATTATATTATGGTTAGTTATCATAGTTAGTTGATAAAACTTTCTGTTTTAGATCTTGCTTCTAACAGGTTGTTTTGCACCACAGGCGGTGCACTTCATAAACAAAACCCTGTCTTCTTTAATAAGCTGGGTATCTGGCTTGTTGCATTCCTTGCATAAAACAAAATCATTGCAAAATTGCTCTAATTTTTGATTTATTTTCTCTGAGGATATTTTTCTTCCTAAGGCTAATCTTGGGCCATCAATAGTTGCTGGAGTAGCTAGTTCTCTCTGTAAATATTTTAATAATTGATCTTGAGGTCTTCTAAGAGTAGAGCAAATCTTATCAAAATTAGATACAACTGTTTTATTGCCTTGCATATGACCAAGGACTTTAGGAATTTCAAATCTTTCTGTTTTCAACACAGTTTTAGGAAGTTTAGATATTCCTTTTTTTAATAATTCCTCATAATTAAATTTTGCCATTTTATTTTTTTATTATTTTTTGGTTTTTGCACCGTTGTAACTTTATAATTTTTATTTTATATTAATTTTTAATTTTAACTAGTCCAGCAATTTAACATGGCCTGGCTTATTTTCATATATAATTCCTTCTTTTACCAGATCTTTTACTATCAATTCAGATTCTTCTTTATCAATACCTGAATTTTCAATTAGGTCTTGAATTACTGCTCCGGTTTCATCAGACTTTTCAATCAGATTTATAATCTTTTGCCTTGAGGTTGAAGTAATAAGCTCCTGTGAGTTTTGATTTTCATAAGAATATAGATTTTCAGTAGTTTCAGATTTATTAATTGTCTCTTCTACTACTGAATTTTCTCTAATTTCTTGATATCTCTCTTTTATTTTCTCTGGCTTGCCATACAGTTTTAAAAGTTCTATTTTTCTTAGCAATTCCCAATTTGGGTCATCTAATCTTTTAACAATCTCTGGGATCAAATAAATTTCATTTAGATATTGGCGGGGCTTTCCAATTATTAAAACAATATCTCCTACTGAAATATTTTGCAATATGCTAATATCATCTTTAAATGCCTTGACTCTGATAGTAGATGAACCATCATCTATTGTGATAGAAGAATAATTATTATCTTCACTTTTGAAAGTATCTATGACGTTTGCAATAATATTTGCTCTTGCAACTTTAAATCCATTTGAGATTATATGATGCGGTTCAAATTCCCCTGTACTTTTAACATATTCCCCATTCAAAAGATTAGATATCCAGATTTTACAGGCTGTTTGTCTTTCTTGCATTAGCTAGAAAAAGCTATTATGATTTAAATACCTTTTTGTTTTTTGATTTTTTATTAAATTTCTATTTAAAAAATTAACTCAAATTAACTCTAAAATTAAATCTAGCATAATAACTAAATCCTAGCTAACCATCCTCTTCTTGGCTCGTAGATTTCTCCTTCCTTTTTAAGTTTTTCAATTATTTCCTCAACTTGGGCTTCTGTTATATTTTTATCAGATGCCTCTGTGATTATATCTTCTATTGGGATAGTTTTCTTACCGCGAGATTCTAAGTCTTTAATTATCTCTCTTATTACAATTATTTTATTTCTTGTTGACGTTGGAATTCCTGTTGAGATTCTATCAATATCAATTTGCTGAGTTTCATAATCAAATCCGACTTGCATCAAGCAGTATTTGAGTATTGAGATTGCTTTTCTCGCATCTGCTCTTGTAACTTTATTTGATAATCTTACTCTTGCTGAGGCTTCTGCTAGCCTAACTAAAGCTTCTAATTGACGTGCAGAAATTGGAATTGGTTTTAATCCTTCTCCTCCTACAGTTGGAGTATTTCTAAGACCTACGTAAAATTCTTTTATTTCGTCAATTGCTTGATTAGTTAATTTTGGGAATACTCTCTGCCTTACATAAGCTGTGTATTTTTTTAATAAATCCCTTGTAATTTCTCCTTTCACATCTTCTGCTTTTTGTTGCAACTCGAGAATATGAGATGCAATTTTTGTATCTTTTTCTTTGCTAGGAAGATCTCTTACTGGAAATATTAAATCAAATCTGTTGATTAAAGTAGGGGGCATATCTATTTGAGAGGCAACTGGCTGATAAGGGTCAAACCTTCCAAATTTTGGATTTGCAGCTGCTAAAACAGTTGTTCTGGCTCTTAAAGTAGCTTGAATATTTGCTTTGCTAATACTTATTTGCTGATTTGCCATAGCTTCATGCAATGCTGATGTATCTTCTACTGTCATTTTGTCCATTTCATCGAGCATTAAATGACCGCCATTTGCTAGGACAATAGCGCCTGCTTCTAAAGCCCATCCACGCAAGAATTCATCCTTAACTACTGCAGCTGTAATTCCAGCTGCTGAAGCTCCTCTTCCAGCCACATATCTTGCTTTTGGAGCTGCCTTTGACATAAATAAAAGCAAAGAGCTTTTTGCTGCGCCAGGATCTCCTACTAGTAAAACATGAATATCTCCTTTAATGGACGTTCCATCAGATCTTTCTTTTCTTACACCGCCCATTAATTGCAATATTAAAGCTCCTTTTATATCTTCATGGCCATAAATGCCTGGAGCAATTGACCTTACTAGTTTTTCATATATTTGTTCATCTTTTGCTAGTTCTTTTATTTTTCTTTCATCTTCTTCTGTGATTACAATTTCTTCATAAGTTTCTTCTACAGCTTCTATGTAATTAGCTTCAGCAACCAGGTCATATCTTGTTAATTGACCTCCTGATTTTGAAGGAATGGGAATTTCTTTTATTATGCAAGAGGCAACTACTTTTGAACCAGGAGTAGTTCTTTTCTCCATTTTTGGCTCAACTAAATCTTCTTTTAAAAAAACAGAGAGTCTTTTTGGCTGTTCTCCTCCTTCTAGAGATTCAGGAATTTCTTCAATTACTAGTCTTTGAGCATCAACTAAATCTTTATGTATTAATCTAAATCTTCCTCTCCTGCCGCATGAACACCTAGATGGTTCCTTAAATGTTGTTTCAATTTGAGGTATTGTAATCAAATTTCCGCAGGCTGGGCACTCAAATTTTGCTGAGATTACTTGAGGTCTTACATCTGAAGATTGGCGAACAAGCCCTTCTATAAAAATAAATTTACCAATATGCTCACTTCTTATGCCTCTTATCTTAATTTTTTGAGATTCTGGCAGATTAAAAAATCGAGCTTTGATATATTGGCTAAGTTCAGTTTCAAATTTTTGGATTGCAAGCTCTGCTGTACTGATTAATTTTTCTGGATTAAATAGCAATTGATCTGCCAGTTCATGATCAAATCTTGCTAATTCTAAAAAATCAAATGAAATAGACTTTTTTCCAAGATTTACAGCTTCATGAAGTTCTTTTAGATAGTTAGATTCAATAAAATTATAGAATTTTTCTATTTGTTCTGGATCAACAGTATCAACCAATTTTTCACCCCGCTTTTTGAAATTTCTTGAAATTTTGAAAATTTTCCTTGATTTAGTTGCTTTGCCTATAACTCAAAAAAATTGAAGAGAAAGAGTGTAAATACCGACTTATTTAAAAACTTTTTGTAAAAAGATGGTAAATGCCATTTATTTGCACTTTTAGAGCCTAATATTTATTTTCTTGTCACTTTTACAAGATTTTTTACTAACTTCTCAACAGCTTCTCTTAATTTTGATTCTGATTTAGTTCCTGTACAGACAATTTTTCCATTACTGAAGAGAAGAAAAGTTGCATCTGTTCCTGTTAGCTTGTAAACAAGCCCCGGGAATTGTTCTGGTTCATATTCTGTATTCTCAAGATCCATTGCTAGAGAATTTAAATTAAGGTCCATTCCAATTGAACCACTGGCAACCATATTTTGTACTTTTATTTTTGGCTCTATTGTTATCTTAACTCTTATCTTTTCTACGTTTTGAATGATTTTTCTTATTGATTCCTTAACTTTGCCCATTGATTTTGCTCCTGTGCAGACAATTTTTCCAGAGCTAAAGATCAAGGCAGAGGTTTTTGGTTCTTTAATGCGCATAACTAATCCGGGAAATTGTTCTGGATTATATTCTGTATTTGGAAGAGCTTCTGCTAATTTAATAAGAGGAATATCTTTCCCAAGAGAAGCAGATGCAACTATGTTTTGTATTTTAATTTCTCGTTTAGATTTCTTTGGCAACTTTATCCCCCCAATATGCAAAATAAAGATTCATTTAATATTTAATAGCTTACTGATGATTTCTCAATAATCTTATTTATAAATGGAAAGAAAGATTTATAAACTTATTTATAAATGGTTGTTTAACTTGGGAGTTATGAAATTCTGAATTTAAAAGAAGAATTAAGGAAAAAGTTAGCCAAAAATTCTAGCTAGCCATCCAAATATTCTTTCAATGATATTAATTTGCTTACCAATGTCAATACATTTACCATCTGAAGCTACATTACTTCTGCATTCATAATTATTTTGAGCTTCTTCTCCTGGTGATTTTTGTAATCTTAATTCACTATCAATATCACAATACATTGGGTTGCCATTCTCTACAATTCTAGTTCCAAATGGGATACACTTGTTGAACTCGCTATTCGCATAACAGCCATTTTCACATCTCTTTGGTAAAATAAAGTCTCTTAAGTTTGGATTACCTTTACACTCCTCTAAACAATTACTGTATCTTTCTTTGCAGACTACTACTCTTTTATCTGTTGGCCTTGGAGGAGGTATTTCCAAATCTTCTACCTCTACTGTTGCATCTGGTTTACAAGCAACTTTCTCTTTTTCCACCCAATCTTCACAAGTTTCATTACATTCATCCTCGCTGCCTTGGCAATTTTCTCTACATACTTTCATTAGATTCTCTTCACAGGTTGGAGAATAGACTTGTGAAGTAGTAACTTCAATTTCTGGGCATTCTTGACCGCACTCAACTGTTACTCCGCTGCCTGGGCAGTATTGAAAGCAATCTCCTTTGAAAGTCGGTTCTAGTTTTTCTGGAAAGTTTTCGAAACATCTCTTATACTCTATCTCACATTGTTCTTGACATTTTGGCAAGATAAAATCTCTTAAATTCTGACCTTTTTTACTAGACAAACAAGAGTTGTATTCATCTTTACATTTGTACTCGTAGCCTGGCTCAACATTTTTTAAGCATCCACTATATCCAATCTCACAATTGTATATAACTGGCGATACTATCTGGCCTGTATTTTCAGAAGGCATGCTTCGACACTTATCTAATATTGGTTTACATTTTTTTTCAAATTCCTCGAAATAGCTTACTGAATTTGGATCAAGTTTCATTTCACATTCTTTAAATTCTATTCTACAAGATTCGAGTTCATTTTTTGGAGCTGGGTAATATGGCTTAAGGCATTCATAATAATCTATATAACATTCTCTTTCTGATCCTGTTTTTACACATTCTTCATATTTTTTATAACAAGGATCTCCGTATCTTTGAACTTCTTCATCGACAGATACGGGAACTGAAAGAACATCAGATTCTTCTGCGTAGTTTGATTTTGGCACATAAATCGTTGTAGAGGCTTCATTATTATTCTCATCTAGCTCTTGAATCTCTTTTTTGCTGTCTACAACTGCAGCTACTAAATGTTTATCACCACCGTATTTTTCATATGTTAAAACAATGCTTCCTTCAAAGACTTTCCATTCGCCTTTTTTAATTTCATCAACAGGATAATTTCCAGATGCAGCAAATTCTCCATCAACATAAAACTCAACCCAGATGTGATCTATTTTTGCATGATCTGTGCCAATGTTCCCTACTTTAAATGGAACTGATAATCCTTTAACATCCCCTTCATAATAAGGTGGCTTTAATTCATAAGGATCTCCTAGACTAATTACTAAATCAGGTAGATTTTCATTAGCTAAGGTTGCTATTGGTAATAGCATCGGTAATATCATACTTATTAAAAACAATGCAAATAGTTTTTTGATTTTCATTTTTGCCTCCATTACTTCTTATTTTTTATTTGATCCTGAAGTTTTAATTTTGATTTATTATTTTTTAATCTTAACTTATCATAATCTTATTGAATTTTAATTTCTTAATCAAGTGTAATCTGGATCAATATTTATATTTTGGGTGGGAAAAGAATCTAGTCTGAAAAAATTAAATTGGCCATTTCTGATTATCAAGAGAAATAAATGCCCAAATTCAAAACAAAGTTAGATTACTCCTTTTCTAGGAACCAGCTAGTTAATTTGACCTTTTTTAATTTCCCTATAGAGTCTATCTCTATAATTTTTTTGTTCTTTAAAGATTCTAGGACTCTTGACAAAGAAGTTTTTGGGATTTTTGTATTGTATCTTATCTTTGCTTGAGATGATGCAAGATTGCTATTTAGAAGATGATCAACAACTTGCTTTTCCCTTTCATTAAGCGTTTTTATTATGTCTTCTGCCCTTTTGTTAAGGCTTGCTTTTGCTTTAATTTCTTTTTCTTTTGTTGTTTTTTTAAAGGATCTTGTTTTTGCTTTACTTATTTTTTTATATGAGATAGCAACAGCAGTTATTATTAATGCAATCAAGATTATTAGAAAAAAACTGCTACTTTCTGATACAATTGATTTTTCTAGAATTATTTCAATGTCCAAAAGCTCGCCTTGTTTTATATTAAACTTGTTTGAGCCAATCAAGTCTTTATAAGTTGCAATTATCTTGCATTCTCCAGTTGGAATAAATTTATTGCTAAACGATCCGAATTTGTCTGTTGTTTCTGGATTTATTTGCCCGTACTCTTTTTCGCAATCAAATTTTAAAGAAGCACCTTTGACAAGATTGTTAAGATTGTCTTTAACTATTCCTGTCAAAGAGCCTACTGGAAGCAGAGGGATTTCTTTTTCTAGCTTTTCAGAAACTTCAATTTTCTCTTTTGAATAGTAATCCTTTCCTTTTGTATTTAGTTTATCTACTTTTATAATAATCTCATAAGATCCATTTTTTAGATTTAGCAATATTCTATTGCTTTCAAGATAATAATTTAGATATAACTCTTCATTAGTTCCAAGATTTTTTACATTAGCCTCAATTAAAACTTCTTTTACATATTCTTTTGTGTTTATATCCTTTAAAAAAAGAGCTACATCAAAGGTCTTGGTCTCTTGAGCATGAGCAATTTCACTTATTAATAAGAGACTTATTATTAAGATAAAAATATTTTTTATTATTTTTTTGTTCATCTTAAATTTTATTAAGTGCTATTTCAAAATCTTTATCCTTAATCTTAAATTTTTCAGAATGATCATATTCTTTATCTATTTTACCAAATATTAAGCTTTTTGCTCCAACTTTCTCTTTTATTTCTTTTTCAAACTTCTTAACGTCAAAGCTCACCTGAATAATGAGATTTATTTTATTTTCCTTTTTAAGTCCTGCTTTTTTTCTCAGATCTTGGATTTTTCTTACTAATTCTCTTGCAAAACCCTCTTTTTCTAATTCTGGAGTAATTTTTGCGTCCAATTCAATTTCATAAAATTTTTCTTTAGCTGCTTTTTCAGGAGTTTTTTCAATGACCCAAATTTTTTTAATATTGGTATGTAATTTAATTAGATTACCTATCTCATTAATAGCTTTAATTAGATCGGAATTTGTTGTTTTAATCGTTAAAGAATTTAAGGGCCATCTTACTCCAATCTTCGCTTCTTCTCTTTTTGATAGTATGGATGAAACAACTTCTTTAACTAAATTCATTTGAAATTCTAATTCCTGAGATATTTTTTCTGGCTGGGGCCATTTTTCAAAATGAACACTTTTCTCTTTTTTAATTAATTCTTGATAGATAAATTCCGAGATGTAGGGGGCAAATGGAGCGAGTGCTTTTGTTAGTTTATCATAGATATAAAATAAAGTGTAAGTTAAGGCTTTATCATCATAATTTGTTCTGTCTCTTATTAATTTTATATACCATCTTGAGAAATCTTCTTCTATAAATTGCTTAAAAGCAAAAAAGCATTGGTGATAATTATGTTTTTCTAATTCATTTGATACGGTTTTAACAAGGTTATTAATTTTTGAAATTATCCACTCGTCTTCTATATTTAATTTTGGTTCTTTGATCGGAATCTTTTTATCTTTTAAGTATTCTTTAGAATATGAACATGTATTGTAGAGAATATTTAGCATTGGCATTACAGATTCATTAACGAGATGAATTCCAAATCTTTTTGTATCTCCTGGATGAGTGGTGCAAAACTGTAATCTGACGGCATCAACACCAACAGAATTGAAGACATCCCATGGATTTAGAATATTTCCCTTGGACTTAGACATTTTTTCCCCTTTTTCATCTAGTATGAGCCCTGCGCAAACCACTGATTTATATGCTAGGTTATTGAAAAGCAAACCAGCTAGCGCATGAAGTGTGTAAAACCACCCTCTTGTTTGATCAAGAGCTTCTGCTATAAAGTCATATGGAAATAATTTTTCAAAGAGAGATTTATTTTCAAAAGGATAATGAAATTGAGCGAATGTTGAAGATCCTGAATCATACCAACAATCTATAACGTCTAGAACCCTTGACATTAATGACTTGCATTTATTGCATTTTAATTTAATTTCATCAATTTTTGGCTTATGCAGATCTAAATTTTTAGGAGCATTATGAGATTTTTCTTTTAATTCTTGTATTGAGCCTATAATTGTTTCATTCCCGCATTTACAGCGCCAAATTGGCAATGGGGTTCCCCAAAATTTTTTTCTTGACAAGGCCCAATCTTTCAGATTTTCTAACCATTCCCCGAATCTCCCTTCTTTAATGTGAGAAGGATGCCAATTAATTTTTTTATTATTAGAAATTAATTTTTCTTTGATCTCTGTAACTTTAATAAACCAAGACAACATTGCATAATAAATTAAAGGTGTTTCACATCTCCAACAGAATGGATAACTGTGAGTGTATTTTTCTTCTTTAAATAAAAATTTATTGTGGTCGAGCCATTTTATTATTTTTTGATCAGCATCCTTAACAAATAATCCTGAGAATTCTTTTATTTCATCTGTAAATTTGCCTTGCTCACTTATTGGTTGAACAAAAGGCATATTGAATTTTTTACATAACTCATAATCTACCTCGCCAAATGCTGGAGCAATATGGACTATTCCTGTACCTTCATCTGTTGTAACAAAATCTGCTGGCAATATTTTAAATGCCCCTTCTTCTTCTAATTTCTTGAAATATTGAAATATTGGCTCATATTTTTTATAAACTAGATCTTTTCCTTTTACAGTTTTTATAATATTTGGATGTTGAAAATATTTATTGACAAGATCTTTTGCTACGATATAATTAAAATTACCCTCTTTAACATAAGCATAATCATAATCTGGATTTACTGATAGTGCGAGGTTAGATAAAAGAGTCCATGGAGTAGTTGTCCATGATAGCAGAGAAGTATTCTCACCCTTAAGCTTGAACTTAACAACAACTGAAGGTTCAGATATTTCTTTATAACCTTGTGCAACTTCATGAGAACTTAATGGTGTTTCACATCTCGTGCAATAAGGAACTACTTTATGAGATTCATATAATAAACCTTTACTGTAGAGTTCTTTTAAAGACCACCAAACACTTTCAATGTATTCATTTGTTAATGTAACATAAGGATTTTCTAAATCAATCCAGAATGCCATTTTTTCAGTTAGTTTATTCCAGTCTTGGATATAAGAAAAAACGCTTTCTTTACATTTATTAATGAATTTTTCTTCACCATATGTTAATATATCTTTTTTAGAATTTAGCTTTAGAGCTTTTTCAATTTGAACTTCAACAGGCAAACCATGACAGTCCCAACCACCTTTTCTTGGAACAGAGAAACCTTGCATATACTTAAATCTACAGAAAAGATCTTTGAAAACACGAACCTCTACATGATGCAAGCCAGGAGGGGCATTTGCTGTTGGTGGCCCTTCTAGAAAGGAGAATAACGGCTTCTTAGGATCATATTGAAGAGATTTTTTTATTAAAGCCTTATTTTTTTGCCATAAAAATTCTACTTTATTCTCTATTTCATTGAAGTTGTACATAGAGAAGAATTTAGAAGAGATTATTTAAAAAGCTTCTTATGATTGAAAAAGGCTTAAAATTCGTTTATATTGGTTTTATACACTTCCTAAGGTAATTTCCAAAGCTTTATATATTAGTTAATTCTGCGGAATTCTGTAACGCTTAGTGTTGAGGAATAGATACTATTTCTTGACTTGTGGCGTGGATTAAAATTAAATTTGGGAGGACAGAACTTAGGTTCTGATAAATAAGTAACATGTATAAAGGCAGTAGAGATAGAGGAGACAGAGGAGATAGAGGAGATAGAGGATTTAGAAGACAGAGCTTTGCTCCAGTTAATGTAGGAGATGAGCTAGATTTAAAGATAGAGGCTGTTGGAGAAAAGGGAGATGGAATAGCCAAGATAAAGGGTTTTGTTATCTTTGTTCCTGGGGCTAAACAAGGCCAGGATGTTAAGGTTAAGATAACAAAAGTACTTAGAAGAGTTGGATTTGGAGAAGTAGTTGGCTCAGCTCCAGAATCTGAGGCTGGGTTAGAGGAATCTTCAGAGTCTGAATCTAGTGAAGAGAATCAAGATCAAGAGTCTCAAGACAGTGAGAATTTTTAATTGGTCTTTTTCTTTTTTTTTAAAAACCGGCAAGAAGAGTTTTTTATAGATTGATCTTTAAGATTTAAAAATATTTAAGCTCTTTCTACTAAAAGCAGATCTGGATCCTCAAGATGCTCGATTAATTTATTCATAAATCTAGCTGCTTCTGCACCATCAATCACTCTATGATCAAAGGATAAAGATAAAGGAAGAGTTTTTCTAATTTTTATTTTATTTTTTATTACAACAGGTTTATCAATTATTTTTCCTACTGCTAAGATTGCAGTTTCTGGATAATTTATAATTGGTGTTGCAAAAATTCCTCCTAAAGATCCAACATTTGTTATTGTAAACGTGCTTCCTTTTAAATCTGATAAGTCAATTTTTCTTTCTCTTGCTTGATTTGCTAAATTTTCTATTTCTTTTGCAATGTCTAAAATACTTTTTTCATCAGCTCCTTTTATTACAGGAACCATTAAACCATCTTCTGTGTCAACTGCA
>CAZCNK010000002.1:22692-34833 GCA_964500345.1 Candidatus Woesearchaeota archaeon
TAAATAACTCTGTAATATCAGCTTCATCCATATGTGTAACATGGGGAGCTGTAAACTTTGCTTGAACCATATGCTTCGCAACTGCTTTTCTCACCCCTTTAAGAGGAGCATGGTCAATGTAACCGTAAAGATCATATTTCTTGGTTACCTTTATCTCAGTGGTTTTTGTTTCTTGAGTTTTTTGTACAGCATGTTTTCTAACATCTTCTTCAGTTATTCTATTATCTAAACCAGAACCTTTAATTTTTGCAATGTCAACATTTAACTCACGAGCTAATCTTCTAGTTGATGGAGCAGCATGAACAATTTCTTTAGCCCCTGTTTTAATTAAGGGAGTTAAAGGAACTTGTTTTTTAACTTCTACAACTTCTGTTTCTGGCGCTTCTTCTATAATACCGACAACGCCGTAAGATTTTTTTTCTTCTTTTATTTCTTTAGCTTTTGGTTCTTCAGCTTTTGCTTCTTTATATTTTTCTTCTTCAATAGATACAATAACCTCTCCAACTTTTACTGTATCTCCTTCTTTATGATAAATCTTTAAAATTTTTCCTGATCTTGGGCTAGGTATTTCTACAATTGCTTTATCAGTCTCTACGTCTAATAATACTTGATCTTGTTTTACAGAGTCCCCTTCTTTAACATGCCATTTAACAATTTCTCCTTCTGCAATCCCTTCTCCCACGTCCGGAAATTTAAATTCAAATGCCATTCTTGATTTTAATTTTTATTCCTTAAATTTTAATTAATTCATCTTTTATTAATCTTTTTGATTAAAAATTAATAACCTTTTTAACAGCTCTTACTATTGTATTTGAATTTGGAAGATAATAATTCTCAAGTTTGAAAAGAGGCATTACTGTATCTGGGCCAGATACTCTTACAATTGGTGCTTCTAAACTTAATAAAGATTTTTCATTTATCAAAGCTGAGACTTCTGATGCAAAGCCACAAGTTTTTGGAGATTCTTGAACTATTACAACTCTGCCTGTTTTTTCAACAGAATTTAAAATTGTTTTTCTATCAAAGGGAAATAATGTCCTAATATCAATTAATTCAGCCAAGATATGCTGATCTTGTAATTTTTGAGCTGCATCAACACACTGTTTCATCATTGAACCCCAGGATATGATAGTAATATCACTTCCTTCTTGAACTATTTTTGCTTCTCCTAATGGAACTTCATACGCATGATCAGGAACTTCTTCTCTAATAGATCTGTAGATTTTTTTTGGTTCTAAAAATAAAACTGGATCTGGATCTCTGATAGAGGAAATAATTAAACCTTTTGCGTCATAAGGGGAAGATGGAATTACAACTTTTAATCCTGGAGTATGAATGTAAATGGATTCCATGCTTTCTGAATGATGCTCTGGTGCGTGAATACCACCTGAGTAAGGAGCTCTTATTACAAGAGGACAAGAAAATCTTCCTCTTGATCTTGTTCTAATTCTTGCAGCATGAGAGATAATTTGATCAAACGCAGGATAAATAAATCCATCAAATTGTATCTCAGCTACAGGTTTTAATCCGTAAACTGCTAATCCAATTGCTGTTCCAACAATTCCAGATTCGGATAATGGTGTATCAATTACTCTTTCTGGAAATAAATCGCAAAGACCTTCTGTAACTCTAAAGACACCGCCATTTTTTCCAATATCCTCTCCTAATAAGACGACATCTTCATCTCTTTCAAGTTCTTGTTTTAATCCCTGATTGATTGCTTGAACTATTGTTAGATTTGCCATTTTGATTTTAGCTTATTTGAGTTAAAATTTGCAGTTTGGATTTTGATTGAGGTATTTCACTTAATTCTTTTACTTCTCTAACATTTTTGTATTCAAATAAAAGAGCTAGATTCCTTACAATTTCTTGAGTGATTTCATCTAAAGAACATTTTCTTCCTGTAACCTTTTCTAAAGAGGTTGCCCCTTTATCTCTGAATCCACATGGATAAATCAAATTAAAATATTCTAAATCAGTACTGACATTAAACAAAAAGCCATGTCTTGAAATACTTACTAATTTATCAGCTGATGAGACCCCATCAAATTTTAATCCTAATGCAGCTAATTTACACTCAATTCCATCTTCTTTACACCAAACTCCGTACTGCCTTTTTAGTAATTTTTCACTAGCCCTTGGATCCAGCTCTCGCTCAGTCTTGATATATGTTTCAACATTAAAAGATCTTGCAGTTTGTTGTAATGCTACTTCAATTCTTGCAATGAAATCTTCTTTTCTACTTGCTGGAAGAGATGCAATTAAATAACCTATTATTTGGCCAGGACCATGAAATGTAACATGACCCCCCCTATCTACTTCAGTGATTGACGCTAATTTTGAAATTTCTCCTCTTTGTTTTTTAAATATTAAATTATCTGGCTGATTTCTTGTTAATAACCCAAGTGCGTATGTTGGATTATTTGGCTCAAATAAAATTAATGTGTCTGAAATTTCTCCTCTTTTTCTTTTTTCTGCAATTTCTTTTTGAAGTTTATGCGTTACTTCTAAAAAATCTGCTTTTCCTAAGTATAACACATTTAACTGGGAGTTATCTAAAATTGGCATTTTTTATTTTTGTTTTTCTGTTTTTATTTTCTGTTTTCTTATTTTATATTTTATTTTATTTTCTATTTTTCCTCTCTTAAAGATTCTTTTAATTCATCTAGCTCTTCTTTTAAAATATCTGGCATATCTTTAAATGTGTAAGTAAATATATCTTCTGGTTTTGGTAAAGGCATTGATTCTATTTCTTTAACTGCATCCTCAACTTTTTTAGTTGCATCATTTATTATTTTATTTTCATAATCCTCATTCCAAATTTTTTTATTCTGCATATATTTTCTTAGTCTATCTATAGGATCTTTCCTTTTCCATTCTTCAACCTCTTCTTTACTTCTATATCTAGTTGCATCATCTGCAGTTGTATGATCACTCATTCTATAAGTAAAACATTCAATTAAAGTTGGACCATTTCCAGATCTTGCCTTTTCAATAGCTTCTTTTGTAGCTTTATACACAGCAAAAACATCATTTCCATCTACCATAATTCCATTAAAGCCATAAGCAATTGCTTTTTGCGCTAATGTTTGAGAGGCTGTTTGATTTGATCTTGGAAATGAAATAGCATATTGATTATTTTGGCAGAGAAATACAACTGGAGCTTTAAAGACACCAGCAAAATTTAAGGATTCATGAAAATCTCCTTCTGAGGTTGCACCATCGCCTAAATAGCATAAGACAGCAATTTTTTGATTTTTGATTTTAGCTGCCCAAGCAACTCCAACAGCATGAGGTATTTGAGTTCCTACAGGGATACAAATTGGGAAGTTATTTAGATCTTTTGAAAAATTACTCCCTCTCTCATCTCCAGCCCAGTACAGCATTATATTTGTGATAGGTGTATTCCTTGCTATTAGAGCTGAGCTTTCTCTAAAAGTTGGAAACAGCCAGTCTTCATCTTTTAATGTAATAGCAGAGGCAACTTGAGAGGCTTCTTGGCCTAAAACAGAACCGTATGTTCCCATTCTTCCTTGCCTTTGCAAGATGATGCATTTTTCATCAAATTTTCTTGAGAGAATCATTAGCTCATAGATTTTCTTAATCTCCTCTGCTGAGAGTTTTGGCATTAGGGATTCATCACAATTTCCATTTTCATCTAGAATTTGTAAATATTCTATTTCAAATCTTTGAATTATTTTTTTAACCATTTTATTTTTAATTTTTGGATATTTATTTTTTAATATTTATTTTAATTAAATTACTTTTTTAATAATCTTCTTAATGAAAAACTCTCCTGCTTTGTATGATGATCTTACAAATGGGCCTGAGGCGCAATATAAAAATCCAAGTTCAAGAGCTTTTTCTTTATAAAAATCAAATTCTTCTGGAGGGATGTATTGTGAAACTTCAATGTGCCAATCACTTGGTCTTAGGTATTGGCCCAGAGTTACAAAGTCTACATTAATATTTCTTAAATCTGCTAAGGTTTGAATTACCTCTTCTCTTGTTTCTCCTAAGCCAAGCATGATTGAGGATTTTGTATAAATATTTGGATTTAATCTTTTTACATTTTTTAAAACCGCTAATGATTGGCTATAATTTGCTCTTGGATCTCTTGCTCTATTTTGCAATCTTCTAACAGTTTCTATGTTATGAGATATAACATCTGGATTGCTATCAACAATTCTTTTTAGACATTCCATATTTCCTTTAAAATCTGGAATTAAAACCTCAACCAGAATTTCTGGATCTTTGTTTTTTATTGATTTGATGCAATTTGCAAAATGCTCAGAGCCTTGATCTTTTATGTCATCTCTATCAACAGAAGTAATAACAATGTAATTAAGGTTTAGCTCTTTAACTGCATTTGCAAGATTTTCTGGTTCATCTTTATCAACAAGTAAACCGGGAAATCCTGTTTTGACATTACAAAATTTACATGCTCTTGTGCAAGTATCTCCTAGAATCATGAAAGTAGCTGTTCCAGAGTTCCAACATTCTGGGATATTTGGGCAATGAGCTTCTTCACAAACTGTATGAAGGTTATTTTTTTTAACTACATCTCTCACTATTTGAAACTCATCTGCTAAAGAAGCTCTAATTTTTAGCCATTCTGGCTTTTTTTCCATAGTTCACCTCTTATTTTTAAATTTTTAAATTTCTAAATTGGTTTTTTACTCCATTTACTTTCCGAGAGCCCATTTTTTAAGATCTTCAAAAGATGCTGCCCCGCAGATCCATTTTCCTGTTTTCTTGTTAAAGAAGAATGGAACACCACCACAATAACCTTTATCATATTGCTTTAAGAGATCTGCATTCTTAGAGTTGTGCCAAACTTCCAGCTTTTCTATTTTAATATTGAGCTCTTTCTCCAATCTTTCTACAAGTGGCTTCATTTTATTGCAATGGATGCATTCAGTTCCATAAAATTCAATTAGGCCTGCCATTTTTATATTATTGTTTGATATTGGCAATTTAAATAATTTTCCTTACTAGAGAAGTAGTTAGAAAAGATTATAAATCAGGCTGTTTTCGTCGCTTAAATGAATGAAATTTGGATAGAGAAATACAGGCCTAGGAAGTTCTTTGATGTTAAAGGACAGGATAAGATCATTGAGAGACTAAGTGCTTTTGTTAAGCAAAAAAACATTCCGCATATGCTTTTTGCAGGGCCAAGTGGATGCGGAAAAACTACTTTGTCTTTGATTATAGCTAAAGAGCTATATGGAGATAATTGGAAGAGTAATTTTTTAGATTTAAATGCGAGTGATGATCGCGGGATAGATGTTGTAAGAACTACGATAAAGGATTTTGCAAGAACTAAATCTATTGGGACTGACTTGCAAAAAATAGTTTATTTAGATGAGTGTGATAGTCTAACTAGCGAGGCGCAGCAAGCTTTAAGAAGAACGATGGAAAATTTTTCTCAAACCGCTAGATTTATTTTGAGCTGCAACGTTTCAAGCAAGATTATTGAACCTATTCAGAGCAGGTGCGCTATTTTTAGATTTAAGTTGCTTGATAAAAAAAATGTTTCTATTATTGTTGAGAATGTTTGTAAAAATGAAAAAGTTAAGATCGATGATGAAGCTATTAATGCAATTTATGATGTTTGCGAGGGTGATGTGAGAAAAGCTATTAATATATTACAGAGTTGTGCTGCTGTTGATAAAGAGATTAGTTCAAATGCAATTTATGATGTTGCAAGTGCAGTTAAACCACATGAGATAAAGGAAATTTTGGAGATTGCGATGAGAGATTTTGTTAAGGCTAGAGAAAAATTATTATCTGTTATGCTAAAGTATGGACTATCTGGGTTGGATGTGATTAAACAGATACAGAAAGAGATTATTAATTTGAAGATAAGTGATGATGATAAGATAAGATTGATTGATAAATGCGGAGAGATAGAATTTAGGTTAGTTGAGGGAAGTGATGAATATTTACAATTAGAATCTCTGCTTGCAAATTTTTTGTTGCGAAGAGAGAGTAAGTAAGATGAATAAATTACAATATTTTATAGACATGTTTAATTTTTTAATTGGCGTTTTTGGAAATTTTAGAGACGTTGGGTCATTTTTGCCTAGCTCTAGATTTTTAGCTAAGAATATAGCTGAGAATTTAGCAGGAGCAAAATATGTTGCAGAGCTTGGCAGCGGTGTTGGAAACGTAACAGATCACTTAATTAAGAATATGCCGAGTGATGGTGTTTTAATTTGTGTGGAGATAAATAAAAGATATTTTAGAAATTTGAAAAAGAGGTTTAAAGATAAAAGAGTAAAGATAATTTTAGGAAATGCTGAGAACATTGACAGGTATATTAAGAGATATGATCTAAATAAACTAGATGCTGTTGTTTCTGGATTGCCTATTTCAATTATGCCTTCTTACAAAAGAAGCAGGGTTTTGAATGAGTGCTGCAGGGTTTTAAAAAATAATGGAAGGTTTATTCAGTTTCAATATAATTGGACTAGTTTAAGAAAGTTAAGATTTTATTTTAGGAAGAAAAAAATAAGGTTTGTAGCAATTAATTTGCCTCCTGCTTTGATTTTTGTTGGAGAAAAATGGAATTAATGAATTTGCAATGGAGTGAAAAGTATAGGCCTAAAAATTTGAAAGAGGTAGTTGGAAATAAAGATCAGATTGAGAAGATAAAACATTTTGTAAGCGAAAGAAAACCTGTTTTGATTTATGGGCCTGTTGGTTCTGGCAAAACAAGTTTGGCTCATGTTCTAGCTGATTATTTTAATTTTGAGATCTTAGAGGTAAATGCATCTGATTTTAGAGATAAGGATTCAATGAATAGAATTGTAAGGGAGTCTGCTGAACAAAGAAGTTTATTTAGCAAAGGGAAAATAATACTAATTGATGAGATTGATGGGATTAGTGGAAATGAGGACAGAGGAGGTATTAGTGAGCTATTAAAAATATTAGAAAGCCCTAAAGCAGCTTTTATTTTAACGTGCACAAATCCTTATGATAGCAAATTAAGCAAGTTAAGGAGGAAATGTAGATTGATTGAATTAGAGATAAGTAACAGTGAAATTGTAGGATTTTTAAAGGAAATTTGCAAAAGGGAGAAGATAATTTGCGATGAAGAGATATTAAGAAAAATAACTAGAGGCTCTGGGAATGATTTGAGGGCTGCAATTAATGACCTGCAGTGTTTGGTTATTGGAAGAGATAAAATAGATTTTGAGGATTTAGATGTATTAGGGGAAAGAGAAAGATTAGACTCTATTCTTAATTTTCTCACTTTGATTTTTAAGAGCAAAGATATTAAGAGCATTCTTAATTCTCTGGAAAATTTGGATTTAGATTACGATGAGGTTTTGCTTTGGATTGATGAGAATATTCCTTTAGAGTACAATGGAGAAGATTTAGTTAGAGGATATTATAATTTAAGCAGGGCTGATGTTTTTAGAGGCAGAATAAGGAGGAGGCAATATTGGAGATTTTTGGTTTATATTAAATTTTTATTGGGCATCGGAATTGCTTTTTCTAAAGTTGAGAAAGGTTCTAGAGCTGTTCAATACAAAAGATCTAGCAGGATTTTGAGGATGTGGATAGCAAAACAGAAGTATATGAAAAGAAATCTGATAGCTGAAAAAATATCTGAAATTTGTCATACCTCTAAAAGAGATGCTATAAAAGAGATACTGCCTTATTTAGCTATTATGGTAAAAAGAAAGATGAATTTGGACATTGGTTTAGATGAAGAGGAGATTTCTTGGTTAAAGAAAACTTTATAAATGCATTGTTTTTTGTTTCTTTTTTGAGGTGTTGATGTTCAATATGAAATTAAACGAATTAAAGGCAAGACAAGGTAAAGTTGATGTTGAGGTTGAGGTAAAGGATGTTGGGGAAGTTAGAACCTTCGAAAAGTTTGGAAAGCCTGGAAGAGTTTGTAATGTTACTGTTTCTGATGATAGCGGGGAGATGAAATTGACTTTATGGAATGATGACTGCGATAAAATAAAAGTAGGGGACAAGGTTAAAGTAACTAATGGCTATGTTAATGAGTTTAGAGGAGAGAAGCAGTTAACAGCTGGTAGATTGGGAAAAATTGAGGTTGTTGACTGAAGAAATTGGGTTTAGTTAATTTTATTAATTTTTTAATATCTTCTCTAATCTTATATGTGTTAGCCCATTTTGCATGGGCTTGCCATCCTTGAAAAATTTCATTTAATTTATTAAAAGTTATTTCATTTCTTGAGTATAAATTGATTTTGCTATACATTTTGTAGATGTTTCTTTTTCTTAGTAATTTAAAATGATAAAAATTTTTAAAACCGACGAAATCTATTCCTCTAGAAAGTGATGTTATTCTAGATTTTTCTGGATGCAATTCTATCTTTAATTCTTCCTTAAGAAATTTATTTATCTCTAATCGAAATTTTTCTAGTATGTTTTTATCTTTATGGAGAATAACAAAATCATCAACATATCTTATATAGTATTTTGCTTTTAACTTATGCTTTACAAAATAATCTAATTCATTTAAGTAAACATTAGCAAGGAATTGAGATGTTAAATTGCCAAGAGGCATTCCCTTGCCTTTTATCTTTGTTTTATGATTATCTAGAACTATTTGAATTATCTGAGTAACCTGTTCATCTCTAATTTTATTTTTAATTATTTCTATTAATACTTCATGATCAACTTCATCAAAATAATGCTTTATATCTGCTTTAAGGCAATATCCTTTAACATAATTGCTATCATTAAATTCATTTTTTATTACTTCTCCATTATTTGAAACTTTTCTTTTGAAGAAATCAAATCTTTGTAGTGCTTTTAAAGTACCCTTGCCTTTTCTATTGGCATATGAATCATAGATAAAGGTTTTATCAAAGATTGGCTCTAAAATTTTAATTAATGCATGATGAATAATTCTATCTCTAAAATCTGACTTGCTTATCTTTCTAGTTTTTGGATCTTTTAGAATAAAGGTTTCTAAGGGTTTTGGCTTATATGTTTGAAAATTTAATTCGTTATGTAATTTTGTTAGATTTTTAAGTAAGTTTTTTTCAAATTCAATAACATATTCTTTCTTTGTTTTTCTCTTTCTTGCTTTCATCCATGCTAGACTTAGGTTGTCTAATGATATTATTTTTTCATAAAGGTTTTTGTACGTTCTCATTTTTAATAGCCCTAGCCTTGCTAGGCTATTCTCCCGTTAGAGGTCTCGTCTTTTTTTAGTAGATTTCGAGTTAGCCAGGTCGTTCCAGTTGGAGTTCAAATTCAAGTTCCTGTTCAGGTACAACCTAGAAAGGCGATTGGCCCCTCAGACTTAGCCTATTAATCAAAATTTCACCATCACTTCATTTTTCATCAAATGTTTTAATTTGCTTACTAAATGTTGTGATTGTATTTCATAGCATCTAGACTCATTCGTCCATGCTGTAATTAATAGGCATGTAGCCTAGCAATGCCTTTTTCAAAGACACTGGCTAGGGATTTAAAAGAAGTAGTAGTGACTTTTTATTCTTTTTCTCTTAGAGTTTTTAATGCTCTATCAAATCTTTCTTTAAGTTTTCTTTCTATGTTTTGATACTCTGCTTTAAGTTGTTCTTCAAATTTTTGAGCGTTGGCTTCGCCAACAACAACTACCCTCCCGCCAGAGTCCGAGTTAGCCAGGCCGCACCAGCCGGAGTTCAAATCCAAGAACCTGCCCAGGAACAACCCAGAAAGGCCATCTTCTCTTGCATATGAAGATCTATCTCCTTTACCTAGTTTTAAAGGAATTCCAGAATCTTTATCTATATCTTCATTAGAGAAACTACCACTTTGATTTAATATTTTTGTAGCATCAAAAACAACTCTAGAATCTTCTCTTAATCTAAATGATAATTTATATGGGGAATTAGGATCATTATCTAGTTCTAGTCTATTTAAATAAAGTATTGCTGGCATTTCTAATCTTCCATCTTTATCTGTTTTAATACCTAGTTTTCTTGCTAAATCTTGAGCTAGGTATTCATTAGCTCCACTTGTAGATCTTAAAACTAAAGATGTATCTTCATAAGTTCTTCTTAATTCTAATGCTTGTAATTTTAGTATTTCTTCTAAATCTGATTGAGTAGCTGTTCTTAATCCTTCTTGTCTTAAAATTTTATTTACTAGAACAACTGCAAATGGATTAGAGCCTTCTACTAGATTAGTATTAGGATTATAAGATAAAACTTGAAGATTTGGATTATTATTAAAATCTGATTTTACTCTACCTTGATATTCTTCTAAAACAGCTCTACCATAGTCTCCTTGTAAAAAATTAGCTTGAAGTACTTCTTTGGGTATTAAAGGTTTTCCTTCAAATCTTGGTAATGTTTTAGCCTCAGTTGTCATTTTAATTTCACTCTATTTTTAGGATATGAACTAGTATATAAATCTTTCGATTGTTACCACTTTGAAAAAGTAAACTGTTCTTGGTTTATCTATTAAAATCTTAAGGCTCTTAAGCGTTTTATGCGGCCATCAAGTGGAGGATGAGTTGAAAAGAGGCTTATGAAGGCTCTTCCTGAAAATGGGTTTACAATAAATAAACTAGCAGTAGTTGGACTTCCAAATTTTAATGGATTTATTTTATTTGCTCTTTCTAATTTTTCTAAGGCTCTTGCTAATGGTTCACCATTTTTAATAAATCTTGCACCTTTTTCATCAGCTAGATATTCCCGAGATCTTGAGATAGCCATTTGAATTAGCACAGCTATTAGAGGAGTTAATATTCCTAAAACTAAAAGAGAGAGTAAATTTGAACCTTGACCTTCTCTATCTCTCATACCCCCAAAAAAAGCTGCGAATCTTGCCATTGACGCAATATAAGAGATAGTTGCAGCTATAGTAGCAGCTATTGTGGCAATTACCATGTCTTTATTTTTAATATGCCCTAATTCATGAGCCAGGACTCCTTTTAATTCTTCTTCTGTTAATAATTTTAATATTCCCTCTGTAACTGCTACAACAGCCTTATTTTTTGTTGGGCCAGTAGCAAAGGCATTAGGGGTATCTGACGGCACAGTGTATATCTTTGGTTTTGGAAGATCTGCTTTTTTACAGATATCCTCTACCATTGAATGTAACTTTGGATATTGTGATTTTTCTGCTAATCTTGCCCTATACATTAACAATACAATTTTGTGTGAGAAGAAGAATGCACCAAAATTCATGATTATTGCTAAGATAAATGCTATTGTCAATCCATTTGTACCTCCTAGCAAGCTACCTACAAATAAAAGCAAGCCTGTTAATATTCCTAAGAGCAAAACAGTTTTAATTTGGTTTATCATTTTTAGTTAAAGATTGATGTATATTTTGGACCTTTAGATTTAAAAAATTTTTGATAGATTATTGATTTATTTTAATTTTTGCTTTTGCTAGGAGACTTGTTATGTACTTTTCTGCTTCAATTTTCTGTTTTTCTTCTAATAGAGATTTTCTTAAAAATTCTTTTATTTCTGCGAGATCTAGCTGCCTTGGCTGAAGTATCTTATTGAGCCTAATTATGCTAAAACCTTCTCCTGTATCAACAGGATCTGAAATTTCACCTTCTTTCAAACCAAATGCTACATCTTCAAAACTTTTAAGGGTTTGCCCTTTTGCTATTACTCCAATATTTCCTTTATTTAATTTTGCGCTTGGGTCAATTGACCTTTCAACAGCTAATTTCTCAAAATCTTCTCCTTGATCTAATAAATTTTTAACCTCATTAGACTCTTCGATAGTATTTAATGCTATATAAGAAACATCAACACTTGGTTTTGTTATAAATAATTCTTTGCTTCTAGAATAGAAATTTTCTACCTCATCATCGTTGATCATTAAATTTTTGAAAACATCTGAAAGGAGGGCATTAATTGTTAACTGCTCTGTTATTTTTTTCTTTAATTCTTCATAAGACATTTTTGACAGCTTTAATAAATCTTCAATAGACTGGCCTGAGGACGTTTCAATTTGATTTATTGAATCTTCTACCTCTTTATCATTTATATTTATATTATTTTTTTCAGCTTCTTGAGCAAGCAACTTATATCTGATTAGCTGGTCTAAAACATCTTTTTTAGTTGCAATTGGATTTTCTGATGATATTAATTCAAATCTTTTTTCCAATTCTTCGCTTGTTATTTCTTCACCATTAAC
>CAZCNK010000003.1:0-6467 GCA_964500345.1 Candidatus Woesearchaeota archaeon
TGAAAATTAAAAAGGGTTGCAGATACAGAATATAGAATGATTGCAGAGCTGGCTAGACTGTTTGGGAAAGTGGTTCCGGCAACTGGACTGCCAACTGAAGAGGTTTACAAATTATTTGTTAAGGCGCTTGATGATGAAAAGCAGATTGTTGTTATAACTTTAGATGAGATTGATCAACTTGTTCATAAAGCAGGCGATGAAATATTATATAACTTAACAAGATTGAATTCGGAATTGAAAAATTGTGAGATTTCTATCATAGGAATTTCAAATGATTTGGTTTTTGTTGATAATTTAGATCCAAGAGTAAAAAGTAGTTTGAGTGAGGAAGAGATTGTGTTTCCACCTTATGATGCATTGCAATTACAGAAGATTTTGATGCAGAGGGCAGGTTTAGCTTTTAATGATGGAGTGATTGGAGAGGGAGTGATAGAGAAATGTTCTGCGTATGCTGCTAGAGAGCACGGGGATGCGAGAAGGGCATTGGAGTTATTAAGAGTAGCTGGGGAATTAGCAGAGAGAAATGGAATTGAAAGGATTGATATCAGTTTTATTGATAAGGCAGAGGATAAGATTGAGAGGGATAGAGTGTTAGATGCAATAATTAGCCAGCCTAAGCAATTTAAGCTAACATTATATTCTATCTTTAATGTTTGTAATGGTAATAAGAGTGAGAGTAGGAATGAGAAGAAGGGCAAGGTATTTACAGGAGATATTTATAATGTTTATAGGGGAGCATGTGAGAAGGTTGGAATGAAACCTTTAACGCAGAGGAGGGTTGGGGATATTATTGCTGAATTGGATATGCTTGGAATAATTAATGCAGAGGTTGTAAGCAAAGGAAGATATGGGAGGACAAGGGAGATAAGTTTGGCTATTCCTGAGTCTACTGTTAATAATGTAAACAATCTGTTGAAAGAGGGATTAAATTTATGAGTATGGATGAGAAATTTGATGGAAATTTAATTAAAATTTTTTTAGATAGTGGGCTTTTGCTTAGCCCTGATTTTTTTTCTAGTGGCAGCAAAGGAGAAGAGGTTTTAAAGAAAATTAAGGAGAGAAGAATTGAAGATGGACCTTTTATTATAAATAAAGATTTAATTCCTGCACTTACGAATGGGAAAAACGTTGCAGATATAAACTGGTTGGAATTTGAGAAGAGCAAGGTTATGATTGAGAAGGGGATTGACAATAGGGCTTACTGGACTTTTTTGGATATATTAAATTATAATGTTGATTTGAGGACTAAAGAGAAATTGGATTTAATGATTAAAGAGATTAAGAGAGAGGATATTGTTGTTGAGAAAGAGATTGAGAAAGAGGCTAATAATAATATTGGGAGCGTTGTTGTGCTAAGAAATTTTAATCATATTCCTAGGAAGATTGGAGTAAAGGATTTTGTTTCTTGTTTAAAAGCGAGATATGAATTCTTTAAAAAGATTTTGCAAAATAGGAAGGGAATGGAGAATTTGGTTTCAGTTAATAGATTAAGAGAACAGGATAATGTAGGGGTAGTTGGATTGGTTTACGATATTAAAAAGAGTAAAAGTGGGAGTATTATATTAACATTAGAGGATTCAACTGGAATGTGCAAGGTTTTGATTAGCAATTCTAATATAAATAGAAATGGGAGCAATTTTGGTTTTAATGGGAATGGTGTAAATCTTGGGGAGTTGATTTGTAATGATGAGGTTATTGGGGTGAGCGGGATTTATAAAAATAATTTGTTGATTGCTAGGAATATTTTTTTCCCTGATGTGGCGATAAATAATGAGAAGAAATTTAGTGATGAGGAAGTTTATGCAGCGTTTATAAGTGATGTGCATGTTGGATCTAGCTTTTTTTATGAGAAAGAATTTAATAGGTTTGTTGAATGGGTAAATGGAGATTATGAAGGAGAATCAGGAGAAATTGGAAGGAAAGTGAGATATTTATTTGTGATTGGGGATTTGATTGATGGCGTAGGAGTTTTTCCAAATCAGGAGAGTTATTTGATTGTAAAGGATGTTAGGGAGCAATATAAAAAAGCTGCTGAGATTTTTAGTAGAATAAGGAAAGATGTTAAGATAGTGATTTGTCCTGGACAGCATGATGCTGTTAGGAGGGCAGAGCCACAACCAATTTTAGATAGAGAGTATGCTGATGATTTTTACAAGATGGAGAATGTGGTTTTAGTAAGCAATCCAGCTTTGGTGAATATTGGGGCTACGAAGAATTTTGAGGGTTTCAATGTGCTGATGTATCATGGCGCTAGTTTTCATTATTATATTAACAATATACCACTTTTGAGGGAATTAAATGCTAGGGACAGTCCCTCTTATCTACTTAAGCTATTGCTGCAGAAAAGGCATTTGGCGCCTTCACATACAAGCACAACTTTCTTGCCTGCTGATAACGACCCTTTGGTTATTGATAAGGTTCCAGATATTTTTGTGAGCGGAGAGATGCATAGAAGTGAAGTATCAAATTATAACGGAGTGATTACTATAAATTGCAGTTGCTGGCAATCGATGACAGATTTTCAGGAGAAGACTGGAAATAATCCTGATCCTTGCAAGGTTCCTGTATTAAATCTTAAAAACAGAGAGGTAAGGATTGTTAAATTCATTGAGTGATTTTTATTGAGTGATTTAGTTAATTTTTTAAAACGTTATTAAAATTAAGGGGTTAAACTTAAAAAATTTATTTTTTTGAAAATGTAAAATGGAGATGAAAGAATATTTTGAGATAATGAATCTTGATATCGGGAAATGCTATGATATTGCTAATCAAGCAAGAGCTAAGGGATTTGATTGTGAGGATGTGGTTGAGATTCCTTTGGCGTCAAATATGGTAGAGAGAGTAATTGGATTAGTGAGTGTAGTTGCGCAACAGATTAAGAATTGTGGAGTGGAAAATAGAATTTATGAATTGGAGAAGAATTTTGGAGTGCAAGATTGGAGAGTTGCGTTAAGCATTGCTTTAGAGGTTGCTCAAGAGAAGTTTTGTAAATTTAAAGACAAGAAAGAGGCTATTGAAACTGGAATAAGGGTTGGAATAGCTTACTTAACTAATGGCGTTGTTAGTTCGCCTTTAGAGGGATTTACTAAGATTGAGATTAAGAAGAGAAATGATGGCGGGGATTATATTGCGATGTTTTTTTCTGGTCCTATAAGGAGTGCTGGGGGGACTGGAGCAAGTGTTTCTGTTTTGATTGGGGATTATGTGAGAAGGTGTTTAGAGTATCTTGATTATGATGCAAGTGAGGAAGAGATTAAAAGGATAAAGACTGAGATTTATGATTATCATGAGAGGGTTACTAATCTACAGTATTTGCCGAGTGAAAGTGAAATAGAATTTGTGTACAAGAATGTTGGAGTTCAAATAGATGGGGATCCTAGCGAGGAAGTTGAGGTTAGTAATTTTAGAGGATTAAAGAGGATTGAGACTGATAGGCTTAGAAATGGACCTTGTTTGGTAATAGCTGAGGGAATTTGTCAGAAGGCAGCAAAGTTAAATAAGCAATTGCAGAAATGGGGAAAAGAGTTTGGATTGGGGCATTGGAGTTTCTTGGAGGAATTTTTAAAATTGCAGAAGAGGATTAAAGCAAGAGAGACTATTGTAAAAGAGACTGGAGAAAAGATAAAGCCAGATTACTTGTATATAAAAGATTTAGTTGCAGGAAGACCGGTTTTTACTCACCCTTTAGCTAAAGGCGGATTTAGATTGAGGTATGGGAGATGCAGGAATTCTGGATTTTCTGCAACTGCAATTAGTCCTGTAACTATGATAATATTAAATAATTTTATTGCTATTGGAACCCAATTAAAGGTTGAGAGACCTGGGAAGTCAACTGTTGTTGGAGTTTGTGATAAAATTGAAGGGCCTATTGTGAAGTTGAAAGACGGAGATGTTATATTGTTGGAGAGTGAGGAAGAGGCAAAAAAGGTATTGAAAGATATTGAAGAGATTTTATTTTTAGGGGATATTTTGATTAATTATGGTGATTTTTTGAATAGGGCACATGTTTTGGTTCCTTGCGGGTATAATGAGGAATGGTATGCTTGTGAAGTTGAAGAAAATTACAAGGATATTGATAAAGGGGGCAAGGGAGAAACTGAAAATAAGATAAAAGAAATTGTTGAGAGACTAATTATAGATCCTTTTTTGAGAATTAAGCTTTCTGAGGCTGTTAAATTATCTAAAGTTTTAGGTGCTCCTTTACATCCTAGATTTACTTTTCATTTTAATGATATTAGTAGAGAGGAATTTTTGAGATTAGTTGAGTGGATAAAGAAAGGGAAGATTGAGGGAGAGAAATTAATTTTAAGATATGATGAGGGGAATGAGAAAAGAGTTTTAGAACTGATTGGTGTGCCGCATAAGCTAGTAAATAATGAATATGAGGTTGTTTCTGGAGAATGGAAAGATGCTTTGATTTTGAGTTTGGAGAATTTGGACTTGAGTAAAGAAAATGTTTTGGAAATGTTGAATAAGGAATTTAAGTTTAGAGATAAGAGTGGAACTTTTATTGGGGCAAGAATGGGCAGACCTGAGAAGGCTAAGATGAGAAAATTAACTGGAAGTCCTCAAGTATTATTTCCTGTTGGAAAAGAGGGGGGAAGGATGAGGAGTTTTAATGAGGCTTTGAATGCTGGTTTTGTGAGGGAGCAGTTTCCAATTTATTATTGTGAGAGTTGCAAGAATGAGACTGTTTATAGGTTTTGTGAGAATTGCTTAAAGAAGACTGAAAGAATGTATTATTGTAGGAGTTGTGGATTGACTAAGAATAAAGATTGCCATAATGGAGCTGCAGGTTATAGAAAAAAGGATGTTGATATTAAAAAATTAATTGATTTGAGTATGAAAAAGATTAACTTAAAGGAAGTGCCAAATTTGATTAAGGGTGTAAGAGGAACTTCTAACAGAGATCATAGTGTGGAGAACCTGGCTAAAGGAATTTTAAGAGCTAAGCATGGGATTTATGTGAATAAAGATGGAACTACTAGATATGATATGACTGAGGCTCCTTTGACACATTTTAAGGCTAGAGAGATTGGAGTTAGTGTTGAAAAATTAAAAGAATTTGGATATGATAAGGATATTTATGGAAAGGAGATTGTGAATGAGGAGCAGATTGTGGAATTGTTTATGCAAGACGTGATTTTGCCAAGTGCAGATGAGAGCTTGGAGAAAGGAGCTAAAGAGATTTTGTTTAATGTTGCGAATTTTGTTGATGATGAGCTGGAAAGAATATATGGGATGGAGAGATTTTATAATTTGAAGAAGAAAGAGGATTTGATTGGGAATTATGTTGCCGGATTAGCTCCACATATAAGTGCGGGGATTGTTGGAAGGATTATTGGATTTAGTAAGACACAGTGTTTTTACGCGCATCCATGTTTTCATAGCATTATGAGGAGAGACGCGGATGGTGATGAATGCGGAGTCATGTTATTAATGGATATGCTGATTAATTTTTCTAGAAAATATCTTCCTGATCATAGGGGGGCTACACAAGATACTCCTTTGGTTTTAACTTCTACTTTGATTCCTAGGGAGGTAGATGACATGGTTTTTGATATGGATATTTGCTCTAGATATCCATTGGAGTTTTATGAGGCTGCTTTGAATTATAAAAATCCCTGGGAGATTAAGATAAAGAAGGTTGGAGATTTAATTGGAACAAGCAATGAATATAGAGGCTATGGATTTACTCATGATACTTTTGATATAAATAATGGTGCGAGGTGCAGCTCTTACAAATCTATTTTGACTATGATGGACAAGGTGATTGGGCAGATGGATTTAGCTAAAAAGATAAGGGCTGTTAAAGAGGATGATGTTGCAAGATTAGTTATTGAGAGGCATTTTATTAGAGATATCAGGGGAAATTTGAGAAAGTTTAGCATGCAGCAATTTAGATGTGTTAAGTGCAATGAGAAATATAGAAGACCTCCAATGATTGGAAGGTGCATTAAATGCGATGGAAGTATCATCTTTACAATATCTGAGGGGGGGATTATAAAATATTTAGAGCCTAGCTTGAGTATCGCTGAGAACTATCAATTACCAAGCTATCTTAAACAGAGTTTGGAGATAACTAAAAGGATGATTGAGAGTGTTTTTGGGAAAGAGATGGAGAAACAAGAAGGATTGGGGAAGTGGTTCTAATTTCTTAATAAATTTTAAATTTAAACTTTTAATTTTTTTATTTTAAATTCTTTAGGAAGATTTAAAAATGAATTTCTTTTTGTGAAAAATTTTAAGGGGTGCTTATGGAATATTACAATAAGTGTGAGAAATGCGGGTGTGTTGTTTTTTGGTTTATGAAGGTTGGTGGGGGTAGATGGGTCTATTGTGTTAAATGCAATAATGTTAGTGGAAAAGTTGAATAAATTTATATAAATAAGATTATAATAAGAATCTCATAATAAATCTAATCTTATTATAAATCTAATCTTATTATAAATCTAATCTTATTATAA
>CAZCNK010000003.1:6567-33439 GCA_964500345.1 Candidatus Woesearchaeota archaeon
TATAAATCTAATCTTATTATAAATCTAATCTTATTATAAATCTAATCTTATTATAGCATATACAATATTACAGGAATTATTAATGAGGACATGAGGTGGTTTTTGCTAATTCTTTTGAGAGTTGGGATTAAGCCGAGAAAAGTTGAGGTGAAAAGGACAAGCAGTCCATAAACTCCCGATATAAAGAAAACTAAAATGGAGATAAAAGCAATGATAAAGAGGGAGATTTTTTTGTAATTTATTTTTGTGATTATCTTTGAGAAGATTTTTGCTATTTTTAATGTTAGAAAAGTTGCAAAGAAAGAGGAGATTAAGGATACAGAGAAGAAGATTAGAAGATGAAGAGGGGTAATTTGATATAGGAGTTTTGAGATTGCAACTACTGAGCCATTTCTTGATTTTTCTATAGTAAATAAAGTGATAAAGGAGATTATTGTTGAGACTATTGAGATTGAGGATGAGAGGATGAGAAATCTTTTTTTGGTGTTGATTTTTGTTATTGAGGTTGCGAGGACTGCTGCTTGAGAAGGGCCTATTGCTGGGAGGAATGAAAAGATTGAGCCGGTGATTGTTGAGAGAAAGATTGTGCTTATTGATTTTTTGAATGAAATTTTTGGGAATGAGCTTTCTTGAGATGGAATGGAGAGATTTTGTAAAAAACTATGGAGGAGTATTGAAGTGCCAAAGAGGCCTGAAAGAAGTGGGAGAAGAGGCTCTTTTAAATTTGGAAAATTTAATACAGCTAAGCCTAGAGAACCTGAGAGTAGAGTTGTGATGAGAGACCAGAATTTTGAATTTTTTTCTCTTAGAATTAAGATTAAAGTTATTGCAATAAGGATGTAGGGAATTTTTGATTTTATTAATGGATAGACTGTTTTTATGAAGAGATATGCAGGATGTGATAAAGAGACAATTAAGATTAGAGAAGAGAGGCAACTAAAGATGCTTAGGATTATTGCATGGTAGGCTTGGCCTTGCAAGAGTAGTTTATGGGCTGGTAATGTAATTAGAAATGAATCTGAATCTGGAGCTCCTAGGTATGTTGAGGGAATGAAGTTTAGGAAGATGTGAGTAATTGACATTGAGATAATGATTATTGAGAGGAGTAATGGGGAGAATAGATCTAAGAGATATGAGGAGGTGACTATAATGAGGGAGGCAATTAGATTTATGTGAAGACCAGGAGTTAAACCTGTAATTGAGCCTAGTAAGGAGCCTAACAAGGTTGAGAGCAGAATTTTTATTAAGAGGATCATGAATTTGTTAATATTTTGAAATTAAAGAATTTAATTTAGGAAAAAGCGAAAAACATTTGATGAGGGGGGGAAGATTTTTGAGATTATTGGAAGAATTTTGGAAAAATTGGAGATTTGTGAAAATCTTTTGGATTCTCCGGAAAATTTTTAGATTGAAGTTATTTTTTTTAGATTAGGGTTATTTTTTTGGCTTCAATTTCTAAACTGTTTTGATATTGCTTAATAATACCTTCAACTTCTATTATTGAATTTTTTTGCAGTGTTATGTTTTGATTTTTAAATGCGACTACTTTTATCTCTCCTGTATTATCTTTTAGTGTAAGAATTAGAACAGAGGGAGTATCTTTTATTGAGGCAATTGTGCCTTTTACTTTTACAGACTTATCTATTGAGGAGTTTGTTATTGAGGAGATTTGAGAGGATTCTAATGAGAGTTTTTCTGAGAGGAAGATTAGAATTAAAATCCCAATTAAAGCAAAGATTAATGAGACTTTTAAAAGAGTTTTTTCTTTTATTTGCGGCATAGTTATAGAAAGATTTATATCCTTTAAATAGTTTTTTGGTTTTTATGGATATAGAAAGTAAAATTGAATTGGTGAAAAAGGTTGGAGAAGAGATAATAACTGAGCAAGAGTTGAGAGAATTGTTTGAGAGAAAGAAAAATCCTGTTGCTTATGATGGATTCGAACCATCAGGGTTGGCCCATGTAGCCTTTGCAGTATTGCGAGCAATTAATGTAAATGACCTAATTAAGGCTGGAATAATGTTTAAGTTGTATATTGCGGATTGGTTTGGATGGATTAATAATAAGATGGGGGGTGATCTTAGCAAGATTAGAAGGGTTGGAGAATATTTTGTGGAGAGCTGGAAAGCAGCTGGAGTTGATATGAGTAAAGTAGAGATTGTTTGGAATAGTGATTTAGCTGATGAGAGAGATTATTGGGAGAAGGTGATAAAGATTGCTAAGGGTACTTCTTTACAGAGGGCTACTAGATGCTTGACTATAATGGGAAGAAAGGAGGGAGAATTAAAAGAGACTGCACAGTATTTTTATCCTATGATGCAGACTGCAGATATTTTTCAATTAGGAGCAGATATTTGCCAGCTTGGTTTAGATCAGAGAAGAGCGAATATTTTGGCTAGAGAAATCGGGCCTAAATTAGGATATTGGAAGCCTGTAGTTGTTAGCCATCATATGTTGATGAGCTTGCAAGGAATAAAAAATCCAGAAGGTTATGATGAAAATAAGGAATTAGATTTAGAGATAAGTAGTAAGATGAGTAAAAGCAAGCCTGAGAGTTGCATTTTTGTGCATGATGATTTTGATGTTATAAAAAAGAAAATTGGAAATGCTTATTGCCCTGAAGGGGTTGTTGAGAATAATCCGGTGTTGGAGTATTGTAAGCATATTATTTTTAGGAAATTTAAGAGTTTTAAAGTTGAGAGGGAGAAAAAATTTGGAGGGGACGTTGAGTTTGCGAGTTATGAAGAATTAGAAGAGAATTATAGAGAAGGGTTACATCCAATGGATTTAAAGAATAGTGTTGCTTTGTATTTAGATAAAATAATAAAACCAATTAGAGAACATTTTGAAAAAAATAAAAAGGCAAGAGAACTTTATGAATTTGTTAAGAGGCAAGAGATAACAAGATAATTAAAAATAAATTAAAAATGAGAATTATTAAAGTGCCTTATTCTAATGGCAGTATGGGAAGAAATTTGGGTTGTGAGAAGGCTCCTGATAGGATTGTTGAATGCTTAAAAGAGTTTATTTGGAGCAATGATAATGGTGAGGATTTAATTGAGAAGATAATGAGATTAGAGATTAAGGAATGCGATTTAGATAAGATGATTGATGGAGACTTTTATCTTGGAGGAGATCACAGTGTAAGTTATTTTGCTTTTAAAAAATTTATAAGTTCTGGCAAATTTAAAAATCCTGGACTGGTTGTGTTTGATTCTCATCCTGATGTTTTTGAAATTGATGGCAAGATAAGCCATGAGGATTGGATTAAGCATTTGATAGATGAGAATGTTTTGAGAGAAGAGAATGTTATTGTTATTGGACTGAGGAATTGTGATTGGAGTGAGTTGGAGTATTACAAAGAGAAAAAAGTAAAGTACTTTATGATGAAAGAGGTTTTTGAGAATAGGGAGAATGTTTGCGATGTTGTAATGGAGAAGGCTAGAGAGTTTGATGGTTTTTATTTAAGTGTTGATATTGATGTTTTAGATCCAAGTTGTGCACCTGGAACTGGATACTTGGAGCCAGGGGGAATGCAAACAAGAGAATTACTTTATTTTTTGAGCAGATTAAGGTTGCTGAGGAATTTAAAGAGAGTAGATGTTGTCGAGGTAAATCCTGATAAAGATATAAATGGAATGACTGTGAAGAATGCAGCAAAAATAATCGGAGAGTTGTTATGAGATTATTTATTGGCTTTGATGTTCCTGAAGAAAGAATAAAAGAGATAAATGAGAAAATTGAAGATAAAGGGATAAAGAGAACTAAAGAGTTTCATTGCACTTTGAAATTTCTGGGAGAGGTTGAAGATGAAAAAGTGAGAGGTATAGTAGAGAGATTAAAAAGAATAAAGTTTAAAAAATTTTATGTTGAACTTGGGAACGTTGGGTTTTTTCCAAATGAAGATTATATTAAAGTAATATATCTTGAGATATTAGGACAGGAAGTCAATAAGTTAAGGGAGGAAATAGAAAAATCTCTTGAGGGTATTTTTCCTAGAGAGGAGAGATTTAAGGCTCATGTTACTCTTGGAAGGGTGAAATTTATTGAGAATAAAGAGGAATTAAAAGAAATAAAGAAATTGGGAGGGGAGAGGGAGAGGTATTTGATTGATAGTTTTAAATTAGTGAAAAGTGAGTTGAGGAGAGAAGGTCCTTTTTATGAGAATATTGAAGTTTTTAAAAGTCAAGATTGAATTTCATTATATATAATAAAAAGCAATAATTTTTATTAAATAGTGAATATTAATTGTTTTTTTAATGTCTATTTCAGTAGAATTGGAGAAAGAAGGTCTAGAAAAAAGATTGAAAGATTTTATAGGTAATGTTCTTGGAATTCTTAAGGGATTAAATTTTGAAGCTGAGGAGCAGCCTTATGAAAGGGTTGTTGATGGATTGGCTAGAGTTTATGGTGTTAGTGAAAGAGATAGATGGAAAATTGAGAGGATATGGAGAGGGGTATATAATGTAATTGCTGTAGGAGATATTAAATACAGGAGTATAGATGTTTTTTCTAGGATGAATGAAAAGAGATGGATAAGAGTAAAGGAGCTTAGTGCTGAGGAAATTTTAAGAGGAGTAATAGAAGAACAGGAAATGAGAGTTGAAAGAGCGAAGTTAGAAAGAGCTAAAAAAGATAAGGGAGAGAGGTATAATGGGATGATAGAGGGCAAGGAAGAATATAGAGGGCTGTATCTATTTCAATTTTTTGATGGTATTCTTTAGAAATACTTTTCATCTAGGACTTTTCTTATTTGAGATGCTTTTATTTTTCCAATTTTTTCTACTTTTTCTAATTGTTTATGTTTTGCATTTATTATTTTTTTAACGGTTTTGAATTTTTTTAGCAATGACTTGGAGAGTGTTGAACCTATTCCTGGTAATGTTTCAATAATTAATTCTTGTTGCTCTTTTATGGAAAGAGGTTTTCTTTTTTTTAGCAGATTAATATTTCTTCTTGGATTTTCTAGTCTTTTTGCTATTATTGAAATCAATGAAGCGGTGTCTCTGAAGTTTTTTGTGTGGAGCATTGGAATTTGAAAGTCTATTGCGATTGAGGCTAACATGCCACGGATTGAGTTCGGGTGGAAATTTCTGAGAGTGTAAATGTTATCTGAGCCTTCAATTATCAAGAGAGGAATTTGGAAATTTTCTTTTAGGAGAATAAGTTGAGAGATTATTCTTTTATCAATTATTGAATTTAGAAAATCATTTTGGGTTTTCTTTTCTATGCCAACTAGGATTTCATTATTTTCATGATTTGTGCTTGAAATAATAAAGTCTGCTGTAACTAGGTTTTTTACTTCTATGTCAAGACCTTTTTTTGCAAGTTCTTTTATTATTCCTGAGCTGCGTTCACGATGATCTATGATGACTTTTGGCATTTTAGCATTTTAGATTAGAGTTTTTTGAGTTTTTTGCTCTTCTTGATTTTCCAAAGTGATTTCGTTTTGAAGTTGCATTTGCCTTAAAGTTTTCTTCATAACATTTTCTTTTCTTTTTGCTGACCAGAAATATACCTGGTCGCGACCGGTTTTTGTGAGCAGGAGAATTATTTTCCCGGGCTTAGTTCTTGCTACACGACCTGAGCGCTGGATTGATCTGATTTCTGATGGTACGGCGTCATAGAATATACAAATGTCTAGAGAGCCAATTGAAAGTCCCTCTTCACCTATTGAGGTTGCTACCAAAACATTAAAGATGTTTTGTTCGAATTTTTGGATGGTTTCAATTTGTTTTTTTTGAGATAGGCCTTCTTTTTGACCTATTAGCTTGATTGGTTTTACTTGGGAGATAGAGGATAATAAGTTGACAATCTCTTCTACTGTATTTCTATAGTTTGCGAATATCATTATTTTTGATTCTGGATTTGAAGCAATTTGAGATTTTATGAATTCTTTTAACTTTTCCAGCTTTGGGTGTATTATGTTTTGATTTTTAAGATCATTTATTTTTTTGATTGCGAGAGAGATGTTTTTTTCTTTTGTAATTATTCTTGAGGCTTTTGAGCTTTCTTGAGACATCTTTTGGAAGAAATCTAGAGGAGAGTTTAGAGATTGAGTTTCTAATAGTTCTAGGAGATGTGATACTTTTAGGCATTGAGCAACAAGGGAAGAGCCCCAAAATGCCCTCATATCTCTTTTTTTAATTTGGGACTGAAAGTATTTTTGCATTTGGAGAAGATCTTTTTTGTTTATTAAATTGGATGGCTTGTGAAGCCCGAATTTTCTTAATGAGGAAACTTTTTCTTGGTAAACTTTTTTGATGAGAGAGTGAATTTCTAATAAGGACGGAGGAAGTTCGACAGTAATGTATTCTGTTTCTTTTTTTTGGACGTATGGGATTACGTCTTGGTCTTGTTCTGTTTTTATTTCTACGGATTCTATGTTAAGGTTTGAGCAGATTTCATTTATTTTTTCTTTTGTTGAGCCTGGAGAGGCTGTTAGAGCAAGAATTCTCGGGCATTTTGACTGTTGAAAGTAGATTTTTGCTATTTTTGTGTTTGCAAATTTTTGCCTTGAGCGATGGCATTCATCAATGCAGAGCATGCTTACATCATCTAGCGAGATTTTATTAGAAGCTAAGTCATTCTCTATGGTTTGTGGGGTTGCAGCTATGACCTTTGAGATTTGCCAAAATTTTTTTCTTTCTTCTGGAGGTAAAGCTCCTGTAAGGACTGAAACTAAAGCAGGATTTATTGTTGTTGAAGATTTGAATTCTTCTGCAATTTGATTTGTTAATGGTTTTGTCGGAGAGCAGATTAAAACTTTTGAATCTGGAAATTTATTTAAACGATCAATAGCAAGCATAATTGCAATTTTTGTTTTTCCTGTTCCTGTTGGCAAGCAAGCTAGAGTGTTTGATTTTTTAGATGTTTCTAATATACTTAATTGGTATGCTCTTGGAGTGAAGTTTTTGATTTCTAGCATTTTTTGGTTTTTTATGATTTTGGGGGCAAGGTTTAAATAAGTAACTTTAGGATTTGTTTTTATGATTTTAAAACTATTTGGTATCTTGGATATTATAGCTGGAGTTGTGCTTGCTTTGACTTATTTTGGCATTGGTGATGGAGCAGGAGTTTTTTTCGGGATTTATTTAATTGGAAAGGGGTTGATGTTTATAAATAATATTGTTAGCATAATAGATATAATTGCTGGGGTTGCTTTATTAATAACTGTTTTTTATGGGGAGAGTGTGTTTATCTGGATTTTTGTTTTATGGCTGATTCAGAAAGGGTTTTTTAGTGTGTTGTGATTTTTGATAGTTATTGGATAGTGATAAATCAAAAGAGTTATAAAGGGGTTATGCAATCTAGAATAGGATAAAAATGGCTAGTCAAACAAAAGCAAGATATAGGGTATTAACTTTGGATGATGTTGCTGCTGATAGTGGAAAGTATAGAACACAAGAAGAGTGGAGTAAATGGTTTAATAAGCATAATAGAATAATGGCGTCTGCTCCAGATGTATATCAGGCTGGAAAAAGCGGTTCTAATAAACTATTAAGAGGACTTCGTGAAGATTTTGAATTAGGAGTTGTGACAAGTACCAGAATAGAATATAATCCAGATGATTTACATGCTAGGATAACACATTATGTTGGTAGTAGGGTTAAAAATCCAGTTCAATCTAGGGGAATTGTAGTTCCTGTTTATCTTAATGAATCAATAGAAAGGGTACTTAGAGAAGAGGAAGGTTTGTTGTACCTACAAACTTTATTTAATACAAATGATAAGGCTGAGGAGATTGTAGATATTCTTGAAAATTTAAGAAAAAAAGAAGATAATAGAATTTGGACTCTAGATCAAGAAGATAGAAGAGATTATATGGAAGGGGCGACCTTCTTCCTCTCCGGTTGTGGTGAGTTTCTTATCGTTGGCGACGCCCTAGTTGGTGGCCTCAATGGGCGCTCTCGTGGATGCCAAGAAAATTTACAGAGGAAATGAAGGTATTGTAAATTGAGGAAAAGTTAGAGTAGTTAAGAAAAGAATTATTAAGATTTTATTTCTCTAAAAGGATTGAATCTGAACTTTTGAATTGCGGAAAGTATATAAACTATACTCCTCCATACTACTATATGAAGCAGGAAATGGTTATGATCTCACGTGAAGAATATGAACAGCTTAAGAAACAAGCTGAAATAGACATGGATATATTACGCCAATTTATTAGCAGCTTAAAAGATCTAAAAGAAGGCAGAATAAGAAGGGTTAAGTAAACGGAAATTTTTTCAGTAACTCTAATATTTCATCTTTGTAAATATCCAACATCAAAAATATTGTATTAATCGCTTTCTGTTGGTCTTTCTTACTGCTGATAGCAACCATCAAAACAGACTTTAAATCATCGTATATCAGATAATACACTCTAAATTTATCGTGTTTCTTTTCACGACACCAAGGTACTCTGATTTGATCTCCTACATATGGATTTTCAACTAGCTGATCCTCAATCTTTTCTAACCATCTTTTAAATTCTAAGGGGTGCTTTTCTAATTCTTCATCGAATGTATTAGAATGGAATACTTTATAGAGCATTATCAAAAAAATATTTATCAATATTTAAAGCTACTGCCATCTAAAGTTCTAGAATTTAAGATTTTATTTCTCTGAAAAAGTAATAGAGGATTAGGATTATAATTGAGGCTAGTAGGGAGAAAACTATTGAGGCAAAGATGGGAAGGAAATATGAGAAGATTGCGAGGAGGGTGATTAGGAAAAAGGAGAAGATGTAAAGAAAGCGAGAGCCAAAAAAGATTGTCATTCCGTTGAGTTTTGGCAATGGGAGAATGTTGGAGATTGCTAATGAGAGATTTATAATGTAAAGAGATTCGAGATTGAGAAATTTTGAGAGCAATGCTATGATCATGCAGGTAATTATTGGGCAGAGGGCTATTACAGAAGATTCATATTCTGTGACTTCTGAGAATTTTTTTCCAATTCTATGTGGTTTAAAGGCTGAGATTTGAGTTTGAAGAACGGCAGAGAATGGAAGAGAGCCTTTTGAGAATAGAATTACTAGGATTGGGAGAATAATTCCTAAAGGAATTGTTTCATAAAGTTTTGGTTCTGGCTGTTTTGATTTTATATAACCTGATTCTCTGATGAGGAATCTTCTTGTGTACCAGACTCTGTACTCTGAGTTAGCTCTGTAAATAGAGGAGATTATTTTTTGGGAGAGAATAAAGATTAGTAAAGAGATAAATGAGAGGAGGGTTACGAAGAGATAATTTTGAAACCAAAGAGAGAGGATAAAAACTGGTCTTTTATCATCAAAACCAAATACAAATCCAAGGATAATAGAGGAGAGAAGTAAATGAAGCACCTCTTTTTTTGTAAAGGAGATTGACATTTTTAACCTTTTGAAATGGCTTTTAACTTATTGAATTTTGGGTTGAGTATTTTTTTACTAGGCTCATAGCATCATCTTCATGACCTGCTCCGATAAAAGCTACTACCTTGTTGTTTTTATTATGGCTAAGTTTATATAAAGCTTTTGCAAGGATCTCGTTTCTTTCTTCTATTAAGATTTTATGAAGGGAGGGGTATTTTAATTTAAGTTGAGAAGTGAGCTCTTTTATAAGTTTTTTTGGCGGGACTTTTCTTATGTCAAAACCTAGGGATTGTTTTGTTTTTAAGGAAAAAATTGTTGTTAGCAAGTCGAATAATAAAGAGAGCTTTTCTTTCCAAGTTATATTTCTAGAGATTTTTTTTAAAGTGATGTCAATATCTTGATCTATTAAATAGATTTTTGCATTGATTTTTTTTGCAGATTTTATTGCTTGCTTCATTTCTGAACCTGGCATTACACCTATTGCTTTGCCTAGCTTGTTTTCAAAGTAAGCGCCTATTATGTTAAAGAGAAATCCTTTGAGGCCGAGTTGCTTTAATTTTTTGATGGAGAACTTTGAGAACATTTTTTGTTTTTTGTAAAGCAATGAATAAAATCTCTTTTTATCCAGTTCCAGAGCAACTATGTTTGGTTTTACTTTTTCTATTACAATAGAGACTTCTCTAATTGAATATGGAGAGATGTGAGATGTTCCTACTATATACAGGTTTTTAAAATGGAGCATAGAAAAAGAAATATTTATATACTTTAAATTGTTTCCTATTGAATATGCTGAGAGTAAAAAAGATAACACAGGTGTATGATATGAAGGTATTTACTGATTCTGGGGAGTATTTTGGAGACATTGAAGAGGGGATATTAGCAGCTAATAAGATTTTTGGTTGGAGGGTAAGGGCAACTAGAAATAGCTCTTTGCAAAAGATATTAGGGGGGGCTAAGGGAGTAATTGTGCCTCATAGACTTGTTAGAGCAATTGGGGATATAATGATAATTAGCAAGAGTGCAATTCCTAATTATAGAGAAGAGGAAATGGAACAACAGAGTGTGCAGAGTGTAGAGGGAAGGATTTAGTGAGCTTATAAGTAGTTCTTTAATAGCGATTTTAATTGGTTAAATAAGAGAAGCTGTGTAGAAACCCTAATATTTATTAGGAGTAACCTTTTTATATTAGTATTCTTATTGATTTAAAGAGGAAAAGTGAGAATTTTGAAAAAGAAAAAAGAGGTAAAGGGAAAGAGTGATAATAATCTATTTTATGCTTTGGTTGTATTTGGAATTGTTTTCTTTTTTGGATTATTAAGCGGGGGCAGTTTTACTGGGGCTCAGATTGTTGAGAGAACTCCTTTGGAGAATGCAATTGAATTTTTGAGGAGTTTTGGTTTTTTTAGTGTTGTTTTACCATTCTTGCTTGTGTTTACAATTATTTTTGGGATATTAGAGAAGACAAGGATATTTGGGGAGGAAGAGATAAAAGGAAAGAAACATCCCAAGAAGAGCTTGAATGCGATGGTTGCATTTAGCATTGCTTTTTTTGTTGTTGCTGCTTCGAATATAGTAGGTGCAATTCAGGCTTCCTTGCCTTTAATATCTTTATTCTTAGTTATCATTGTAGCATTTTTACTTTTAGTTGGAATATTTTTTAGTGATAAAGAATTTTCTTTTTATGAAAAATTTCCTGGTTTTACTAAGATTATAATAGGTGTTGTTGTTATCGCTGTGTTAGCTGTTTTTTTAAATGCTTTTGGTTTTTTAAGTCCTATAACAAGTTTTTTTGTGGGTGGTGCAAGTGGGACTATTGGAGCATCGATAATTTTTTTAATTATAATTATTGCAGCATTATGGTATATTGTTGGAGGAAAAAAGGAGAAGGAATAAATGGCAGTTAGTTTAACTGATTTGATAGGAAGATGGCAAGATCTTGGGATATATGATGTAGCTTTGCCTTTTTTGCTTGTTTTTGTTATTGTTTTTGGGATATTACAAAAAGTTAATTTGTTTGGAGAGAAATCCAAGAATTTGAATGCAGTGGTTGCTTTGGTTGCTGGATTAGTCTTCTTACAAAATACCTTCTTGGTTTTTACTCTGCAAAGATATTTGGCTAGAATGAGTTTTGCATTGGTTGTATTTTTGATGTTTTTGTTATTGATAGGTATATTTGCTGGAAAATATAAAGGTTTGAAAAATGGGGCTTTAACTACTGCATTTGTTGTTTCGATAATAGTAATGGTATGGGCATTATCATCTGAATTTTTTGGAATGCCTGGAGAGGATGATTTTTTTCAGTGGTGGGATAGTATTGACCCTGTTACAAAGACAACCTTTTGGTTTGTTGTGGTAATTATACTTGTTATTAGTTTTGCTTTGGGTGGGAGTGAGAAAGGGGGAGAAGGAGGATTTTGGAAGGGAATAAAGGGTGAAGAGTAATTAATTAATATGGCAACAATTTTGGAAACTGGATTAATTGAATTTTTAATGCCTGCTATTGTGTTTTTATTTGTTTTGGTAACTGGTTATGCGTTGTTGATGAAAGTGAAGTTCTTTGGGAGCAATAAGGGATTAAATGGACTGATTGCTTTTATAATTGCTTTGCTGTTTTTTATTGTGCCTCAGATGAGGACCGTTGTTACTTTGTTTACACCTTGGGTTAGTTTATTGACTATTTTAGTTGTTGCGCTTTTTGTTTTTTTTATGTTTCTTGGAGTGAAAGAAGAGAAGGTAGTTAAGGTAACAATGGAGAGTGCTGTTTTTATGACTATTGTAATAGCTGCAATTTTGATTTTGTTTTTGATTGCATTGACACAGGCATTTGGACCTTTTTTAATAACGAATCAAGAACCCGGGTTTTGGAATGCAGTGAAGAGGGTTGTTTTTAGTCCAATGGTATTAGGGGCTTTTTTTATAATCATATTAGGCTCTTATGCTGTTAAGTTTATAGCAGAGTATGAAAAATGAGAAAAGTTGCGATATAAAAAACTGGAAGAAGATAGTAAAAACTTACGAAAATGCTTAAGCTTACTTTTTCTTTAGTTTTTCTGTCAGTTTTGTGAGCTCTTTGACGTTTGTTGTTAATGGGGAGATTATATTTTGGAGAAGTTTCTCGAGAGCTTTGATTTCTGTACCTACGTCTGAGATTCCTTTATCATAATCTTGAATTTTTCCAAGAATGGCTTTTTGAAGATTTTCAAATCTTGATTCTATTCTAAGAATTTCTTGTTTTATTGAGAGGGTGTCTGTTTTAATTTTTTCTTTGAAAGCGTTTAAGTCTCCAATTTCTTCTAGAGCTTTTTGCCATTTTTCTGAGATTATTGATTCTGCTATTTCTTCTATTCTTTCAGTGTCTTGAGAGAAATTAAGATTTTGGAATTGTTGTGGTTGTGGTGGTTGGAATTGAGGGTACTGGAATCTTTGTTGTGCTTTTGAAACATCCATGATTGATGGCCTTAATTCTGATTCTGGTGGTAGTGGTTGTGGGATTTGATTTTGTGGCGGCATTCCTTCTATGCTTACTTTAGTTTCTGCTTGCGAGAGGGCATCCGAGATTTGTTGGTAGGTGTAGCCTTCATCTTGCAATCTTTGAATTATTTTTTCATTTGGAAGGCCTTGCTGGATCATAGAAATAACTTCATCTGTTGGGATTTCATCTGCTGGCAAATTTATCACCTTTCTTTTTATTCACTTTTTATTTTGTTTTTATTGGGTTTTACTAGTTTCAATTTTTCATCTAGGATTTTGTTTAATTGATCTTCTGTAACAAAATTTAGTGGACTCCAGAGGTTAATATACTTTTCTAAAACTTTGATTTGATCTGATTTTGCGAAAGACTGCATTTCTTTTATTACATTTGAAAAAGTATCTTTCATTTGAAAAAGATCCTTTTTCATTTCTCTTAGTTCTTCATTTAAAACTTTGATTTCTCTTAGAACTTTTTTATATTCTTCAATCATGTTTTGATTTACAACAAGAAGACGCTCTGCTAGGAGGTTGTATTTGTTTTCCAGGGTTCTAACTCTTGCATTTAAATCTGATAGTATATAAGTTAGATCTTGTTCTGTTTCTTGGGGCATTTTCCTCTTTTTCCTTTAAATTTTAAGGGAAGATGGCTATAAAAGTTTTTGGTTTTTTATTTTTTAATATGAGAAAGTTTTTAAATTAAGAGTTGCTTTTAATGAATATGAGCGGGGAAAAGATTGAGGTGTTGGTGGAGGGGAGCGAGCAGGTTTTGAGAGTAGATGCTAATTCTTGGAGTTACAGTCCTAGTATTGAGGATAGCGCTTTGGTTATGGGTTATGTGATTGATAAATTAGTTGAAATTCCCGGGGTTAGCAGGATTGTTTTTAATCAGAGAAGAAATTTTATTTATGAGTATGATCAAGTAAAGATATTAGTTGAGATAGCGCAGATATATGGCCATTTGGTTAAGGGAAAGAAGATATTTAGCTTAATTGGATATGATGAGGGGAGCGGAAGATTTTTTGGGGAAAAGATTGGTATTTTGCAGTATTTGATTTATAATTTGTTGAGAAATGATCCTATTGGATGCTATGTAGAGGTAAAGAGATTAGTAAGAGAAGAAAGAATAAGGTTAGAGAAGGAGGGAGATTTGAGATTAATAGATGCAAGAAAGGAGTATATTGCCTTATTGAGTTATATTTTTAATTTGTTGGATAGAGCTAGAATAATTTCTTTAGTTAAAGAAGAGTTAGATGGATATAAGGTTGGTGAGAGAGGTTTGTATAAAAATTTATTTAGGGCGGTTATAACTCCAGATTTTATTTTTACTAGAATAATGAGCAGCCCTCCTTTGGATGGGGAAGAGATAGAGGCTTATAGTTTTGGCAAGAGTGATGTTGTGATTTACAAATTACCAGGAGAGATTAAATTATTGTATCATCTAAATGTGCCAGAGTTTAAATTGGATGAGGATGAATATATGCTAGTGGAGTTGGCCAGGAATGTTTTGGCTGAGCATAAACCGAGAGAAGAGGAATTCTTGGATCCGAGCAGAATGAGAGATACAATATATAATATTGGAAGAGATCTGTTGAATGAGCTGGCTGAGAATAAAGGTATTCAATTAGCTTATAAAAGGGTTGAGGAATTAGCTGAGATTTTGGTAAGATATACAGTAGGTTTTGGTGTGATTGAGATTTTGTTGCAGGATGAGAAGGTTCAAGATTTGAATATTAATGCACCTATTGGGCAAACAAATATTTTTATTGTGCATCAAGATTATGGAGAGTGTGTTACTAATATTATTCCGAGTAGAGAAGATGGAGAGGGATGGGCTACTAAATTTAGGCTGTTGAGTGGGAGACCTTTGGATGAGGCTAATCCAATTTTAGATACTGAGTTGAGTGTAAGCGGCGGAAGAAGTAGAGTAGCAGTGATTATGAATCCTTTGAGCCCTAATGGATTGGCTTTTGCATTTAGAAGGCATAGGGATAAACCTTGGACTTTGCCTTTGTTTATTGAAAATAGAATGTTGACTCCTTTAGCAGCAGGATTGATAAGCTTTTTAGTTGATGGAGGGAGAAGCATTATTTTTTCTGGAACTAGATCGAGCGGTAAGACAAGTTTGATGCAGGCTATGATGCTGGAGATAATGAGGAAGTATAGAATTTTAACTGTTGAAGACACGCTTGAAATAAGTCAGGAGTATTTTAGAAAATTAGGATATAACATATTACCAATGAAGGTTAGGAGTGCTTTGATGAGTGGGGGGACTGAACTTGCAGCTGAAGAGGGAATAAGAACTAGTTTGAGGATGGGAGATAGCAGTTTGATTGTTGGAGAGGTTAGATCAAATGAGGCGAGGGCTATGTTTGAGGCAATGAGAGTAGGAGCTTTGGCAAATGTTGTTGCCGGAACAATTCACGGAGCAAGTCCTTATGCTGTTTTTGACAGGGTTGTAAATGATTTGGGTGTTCCAAGGACTAGTTTTAAGGCTGTTGATGTAATTGTGATTAGTAATCCTGTGAGAAGCGCAGATGGATTGAGAAGTTTTAGGAGAGTTTTACAGATTTCTGAGGTGAGGAAGCATTGGGAAGAGGATCCTTTAAGAGAAAAGGGATTTATTGATTTGATGAATTATGATAGCAAGTTAGATTTGTTAAAAGAAACTGATGATTTGAAGAATGGAGAGAGTGATGTATTAAAGGAGATTGCTGGCAATGTTAGGGAGTGGGCTGGAAATTGGGATGGTGTTTGGGAGAATATTTTATTAAGGGCAAGGATAAAAGAGAGCTTAGTTAATTTTGCTAGAAAGAGCGGAAATAAATTTTTATTAGAGGCTGATTTTGTTGTTAAGAGCAATGATCTTTTCCATAGAATTAGTGAAAAGATAATGGAGGAGGTTGGGTATTTGGACAGCAAGATGATTTATAGAGATTGGGAAGATTGGTGCAAGAGAGAAATAAAGGAGAAGAAAATTTAATTTTGTTGATTTTGTTTGCAATATGTTGATCTGCCAGTTTTTGATTTCATAGTTTAATGATTTGTTAAGAAGCTTATTAATGTTTCTTTCAAAGCCCGCCATTACAAGTTACGCTTAATTATTTGTCTTGCAAAATTATCAATATCAGTCTTAGCAGAACTGTCCGACAAATTATATAAAATTTCAAAATCAAAACCTAAATCAAATGCCTCAAATACAGAAGCTAGCACACAAGCGTCTAAATCTAAACCACAAAAATACAATTTTGAAATTTTGTTCTGACTCAAAAAATCAACAAATTGTTTTGATTTGAATATTGAATATGTGCTTTTTTCAAAAATATGATTTTTCAATGCAATTTCAGAAAGCTCTGGGGCAACATCACTGTCAGGAGATTTTTTACATTTATTCCAATTCAATTTCTTAACAAAATTCGAGCTTTCCGAATTGATGAATTTCGAGAAGATAATGAAATCATATTTTTGTGATTCAATGTGCTTCTTAATTTTTTGAGGAAGTGTTTTAATTTTCTCGGTAATAAAACAATTCTGTAAGTCTAGAATGATAAGGGCAGTTCTGCTCATAATAGTCATTAAATTAGATTGATATATAAATCATCTCATTGAAGGCGGGCGGGGGGAAATGTCATCTAACAACTATTAAATGAGATAAATATTCGTTTAATAGTTTAAATTAGGATAAAAAGCAAGATTTATACTAGAACGTAAGATAAGTGACGCTAACTTAACAGCTCTTTACATAATAAGTATTAATACTTACATTGGAAAAAAGATTTTTTTTCTGAATATTAAAATCCTTTTTGGTAAAGTATAAATATAGTTGAGTAATTAGTTTAGGTATGGATGGAGATGTTAGGGAGATTTTAGAGAGATACAAGGGAAAATTGGAGGATGGTAGTTTAGATTTTGAGAGTAGTTCTATTGGCTCCAGGGGATCTGGTGTGATGAGCAGGGAGTATGATATATTCAGGAGAGAAATGCTGGAGAAGAGGGTTAGTAATTATGAAAAGTGGTGCAATGTTGCTGAGAGAATTTTGAGAGTAAGGGCAAGTGAGAAGGAAAGAGAGGGTTTATTAAAATCTATTGAGACTAGCCATTTAAATATAAGCCCTGAGGGTGCTACTAGTTTTGCTGCGCTTGTTTCTGTTTTAGTAATTTTATTTGGCATAATGATTGGAGTTTTGAGTTATGCTTTTGGAGAATTGTGGTTGATTACCCCTTTATTTTTTGTGTTGGCTGGGGCTGTGATGATAAAACCTTTGACGCATATTCCAAATTATATTGCAAATAGATGGAGATTAGAGGCAAGCAATCAAATGGTTTTATGCATTTTGTATGTTGTAATGTACATGAGGCATACTTCTAATTTAGAACATGCAATTAGATTTGCTGGAGAGCATATAGGAGGGGCTTTAAGTTTGGATTTGAAAAAGGTTTTTTGGAACGTGGAGACTGGAAAGTTTTTTTCTATTAAAGAGAGTTTGGATAATTATTTGGAGGGTTGGCGGGGGTGTAGTATGGAATTTATAGAAAGTTTTCATTTGATTGAGGGAAGCTTGTATGAGATAAATGAGAATAAGAGAGTAGAGATGCTGGAGAAATCTTTGCAAGTAATGTTAGAAGGAACTTATGAAAAGATGTTGCATTATGCTCATAATTTACAGAGCCCAATTACTGTTTTACATATGTTAGGGATTATATTGCCTGTTTTGGGATTAGTTATTTTTCCTTTGATTGGAAGCTTTTTATCTGGATTGATAAAATGGTATCATTTAGCAATTCTTTATGATATTATTTTGCCTGTTTTTGTTTTTTTTATGGGAAATAATTTATTGAATAAGAGACCAACTGGATATGGAGAGAGTGATGTAAGAAGAGATATGAATGTTGAGGAATATAAAGAGAATTTTTTTGGAGCGGATCCTAAATTTGCAGGGATTTTGATTGGGGCTTTGATAGTTATGATTGGGCTAGTCCCAATGTTTGTTTATTTTTTTGCTCCTGGGTTTGATTTTGAATTCTTTGGAGGGAAGTTTTTTGATTACAAGGATGGGAATGGGCCTTATGGCATTGGGGCATTGATGTTTAGCCTGTTAATTCCTATTGGATTAGCAGTTGGATTTTTTATTAATTATTATTTTAAGACGAGAAAGTTAATTTTTGTTAGGAAAAGAACAGATAATTTGGAGAAAGAGTTTTCTGGTGCAATATTTCAATTGGGAAATAGGATTGGAGATGGTGTTCCGGCTGAGGTTGCTTTTGGAAGTGTTACTGAAAGCATGAGAGGAACTGAGGCAGGAGATTTTTTTTTTTTTTTTAATGAGAATATTAGGAGATTAGGGATGAGCATCAAAGAGGCTATATTTAATGAAAAGGTTGGGGCTATTTTGTATTTTCCCAGCAAGTTAATTGAGAGCAGCATGAAGGTTTTGGTTGAGAGCAGCAGAAAAGGGCCTGGAACTGTGAGCAGGAGTTTAATTACTATAAGTAATTATGTTGATAGAATAAGGCAGGTAAATGAGAGACTAAAGGATTTGATGGCTGAGGTTTTGAGTAGCATGACATCGCAGATTAATTTTTTAACTCCTGTAATCGCTGGAATTGTTGTTGGTGTTGGTAGTATGGTAGTTACAATTATTAATAAATTAGGAGAACAATTTTCTCAAGTAAGTGTGCAGGGTTTTGATGCTGGAGGAATTGCAGGAATTGCCAAGATTTTGAGGATTGAAGATGTTATTCCAGGATTTCAATTTCAAAGCATAGTTGGGATTTATTTAGTTGAGATAACAATAATATTAACTATATTGGCAACTGGAATTGAGAGGGGTGTTGATAGAGTAAGCAATAGAAATAAGATTGCTAAGAATTTAATTAGAGCAGTAGGATTATATGTGGTAATTGCATTTGTTGGAATAATAGTATTCAACTTATTGGCTAATGCTGTTAGTTTTTCAGTAGCAAGTTAGAAATGTTTATATATGGAAATTGATTTTAAGATGTTAGTAATTTTTAAAGAAAGAGGTAAAATGAGAGAATTTCACTGGTTGCATGTTGTAAGCTTGTTTCTTTTAATAATGGTGGCTGGTTTTTTAAGCCAGGGTAACCTAACTGGTGGGGCTTTTTACAGGGATTATGGAGATGGTTATGGTGCTGGTGGATTTAATTTTTTTGGATATGGTGGTTATGGAGGATTTGGATATTTTAATTTTAGTGAGATGTATTATCAATATGCCTCTTTGATAGATGCCGTGATTTTTTTAGTTATCTTCTTGAGTTTGGGTAAAAGTATTTTTGGAGAGCATTTTAAGGAGAGTAAGGGAGTTTACATTGGGATTGGATTATTTTTAACAATGAGTTTGTTGTTGTGGGAGGAAAGAACTGGCTTTTCTCTTGTCGAAAGATTTGGACCTTTTGTTTTTTTCATTTTTTTGATAGTTTTAATATTTTATGTTTTTAAGTGGATAAAAGAGGCTGGAGCGGGGGCTTTGTTTGCAGCTGCTGTTGCTTATTTGATATTTTTCTTTTTTGTTTCAAGTTGGATTCAGGATTATGATTTAATGGGATGGTTGCCAGATGTAACACAAGGAATGATGTGGTGGCTTTTAACTGTAAGCTGGATTTTGGCTTGGTTTGTGGCTATTGGAAGCTTGATTTACTGGGTATGGAGTAAATTAAGCGGATAAAAATAAATATAAGGTCAATAAATATAAACCCGATAATTATAAGGAAATAAATATAAAATGAATGATTAAGTGAGTAGATTGGAGGTAAGAATGAAAATAATGGTGACATTTGTTGGAATATTGACAATACTTGGAGGGTTATTGCCTTTTTTGGAGAAGATGAATTGGCTGCCTGAATCTGTGAAGTGGATTCCGACAAGTGGGCCTTGGTATCAGGCAATTATCATTGGTGTTGGGGTAATTGCTGTAATCTATGGAATAATGAAGAGTAGTAGTGAGCTATGAAGAAAGGAGAATTGGGTGTAATTTTGACTATTGTAATCGTGATTGTATTTTTGTTTATCTTATTTTATATTGCAAGAAATGTCTTGGGTGATATACTTGGATAAAAAAGGAGTTAGCATGGTAGTTGTTGGGGCCATAGTTATCTTAGTTGGAGCTATTGTGGTTTTTATTTTTTTAAATAATCTTAATCTTTTTGTCAGAGAGCAAAGCGAATTAGAGAAATGCAGGTTGAGTGTTTTAGCAAAATCGAAATCTAAACTGATTACGTTTGGAGCTGAGAGTGATGTTGAGCTGAAATGCAAGACTAAGATAGAGGAGATTAATGAGAGAGATAAAAAGATGGTTATGGGAATAATGGCTGAGAACATGAGGGAATGCTGGTGGAAATTTGGAGAGGGAAAGATTGATTTTTTGAGTGAATATGACTGGTTTGGGAGTGACTATAGATGTTTTATTTGCTCGAAGAAGATATTTAGAAATGATGTTGAGAGAATTACTCATGAGGATTTTGAGAGATTTTTAAGCACTAAGAAAATGGAGGGTAGTGATAAGGCTTATAAGAATTATTTTACTTGGGGTTCTAATAGAAATATTTATTCAGAGGGAAGTTATGATAAAGAATTTTCAACTAAAAATGGAGAGAGTGTTTATGCTGTATTTGTTGGGGCTAAGAAGACAATTCATCCAGAGAATGCTTGGTGGGGGGAGTATGTTGTAGCTGCTTTTGGGGGGGTTGCTTCGCCGCATTTTTTAAAATGGGTTTACGTTGTTAATGCTGAAGACATTAAGGAGAGGTGCGATACTTTAGAATGAAATTTAGAAAGAAAATTTTAAAGAAAGATTTTGTGAAGTTTTTTAGGAAAGGGGCAATGGAGTTTGAGGAAATTGGGAGATGGGTGATTGCAGTAGTTTTATTAGTTGTTTTAGTTGGGATTATAATTGTATTAAGCAAGAAGTATCCTTTAATTTTGGAGAAATTGAAATGGGTCTTGAGGCGATGAGAATAAATTTTAGAAAGAGAGGATTTATGGAGTTTGAGAAGATAGTTGGATTAGTTATTGTTTTATTAATCATCATATTTAGCATTTTTGTTATACTAAAGATAACTGTTTTAAGAGATATTTTTTTGAAATTGTTTAATATTTTAAAATAGGAAAATTTTTATAGATAAAAATTAGGGGCATGATTATGAAAAAAGGGGTTGGACATATCTGGTGGGTCATAATTGTTGCTGTATTAGCTGTAATGGTTCTTCTTTTTTCTGGTGGGTCTTTATATGGTATGGGAAGAAAGGCTTTAGATGTAACTAATAAAATTTTAGGAGGGGCTGAAAAGAGTGCAGAGGAGCTAAGTAATTTGGGGTTAAGTGATTTGACAGAAAAGGATGTTAAGATGTTAGAAGAGCAAGATAGGGTTGATGTAATCTTGGCTAATGCGCTTAGAGAGGCAGATGAGTATTATTCTAATAAGGATTATGAAAAGGCTTTAGAGTTTTATAAAAAATTTTTAGAGTTGTGTGAGAGATATGAAAGAGATTGCAGGCCAGCAGATAAAAAGCATGTTGATGATAGAATTAAGGATGTTGAAAATAAATTGAGGGAGATTGAGTTAAAGAGGATTAGTGAAGAGGCTAATCCTGGTAAGAAGATTGAGGCTTTAAGTGCATTTATTGGGAAAGTTCCTGATGGAAAAATAAAAAGTCAGGCGGAATTTTTGTTGGAGGAAGAGAAGAAAATAACAGAAGAATTGGAGAGTATTGATAAAGAGATTTTAAATAATTATGAAGAAGGGAGAAGGTTATTAGCTTCTGGTTTACCTAGACAAGCCGTTGAAAAATTTAAGGAATCAAGATTTTTGGCAGAGACTGGAGATTCGGAAGGTGATCTAGTAAATAGGTATCTCTTTTTATCTAATGTTGGTCTTGTTAGGAGTTATATTATTGTTGAGGATTGTGAAAATGGAAGGGCAGCAGCTTGGGAGCTAGATTCTATTTATAGGGCAGGGAAAGTTATTGCTTTTAATGATGCAAAGGATTTGTTTCTGGGTGGTGTGTATGATGTAGCAAATTGCTTTTATCAGAGAAGTGGAAAAAGGACAGAGGCATCAAAGTCAAGAGCTGATTATTTAGCTACTTTAGATTTTGTTTATTCTATAGATAGGTATTATACTGGATTAATCAGTAGAGATAAAATTCCTAAGTTAGTTGAGATTTATGAGAATGTTGCTTATAACTTAGCAGATCCTGCTGATTGTGAGTCAAGGGAAAGTATTGGTGATTGCCATAAAGAAAGTAGCACAATAAGTATTATGACTTCAGAAGGACTAAAGGAATTTAATTTTGCTGTAACTAAAGAGATTGTTAAAAAATATCCTTATCTAGGATGTTGGTGGGAATTTAGAACGACTAATTATTGTAATTATTGTGATGTGAGCATTGCAGCTAGCAAGGGATATCCAGCAATTACTTCATGTTATGATTATTACCATCTTTTTAAAGGAGGGGCTAATGAGATAGTTTGTAAGACAGATCCTTGTGGATTGGGTTGTAGGTTTGTTGATAACTGGGGGCCTAATTCATGTGAAAAAATTTAATGCTTCTTTGATTTAATGAGAAGAGTATATTAAAAATAAAGGTAGAAAGGTTTATAAATTTGGAATGGTGAGAGAATTAAGATGAAGATGGATTTTAAGAAAAGAGGACAAGGATTGCCTTTAACAACTATTATAATTGCGATATTAGTTGTTGTTGTTTTAGTTGTTTTAGTTGCTTTTTTCTTGGGAGGAACAACAAGCATAACAAGAGGGATAAAGAGCTTGTTTTTTGGAACTACTGCTGGAACTGATTTAACAATTGCTGTTGAGACTTGCAGAAATAGATGTGATCAGGCTCAGACTTTGCCGAGTGATACTTTAAAGAGAAATTCTGCTTATTGCAAGACACCTTTCCATATGGATTATGATAAGGATGGAGAAGTGGACGTTGGAGATAATGGAGAGCCAATTGAGTTTTATTGCTGGGATGATAGACTAATGGGAAGTACCGGATGTGCTGATGTTAGTTGTAAATAAAATTTGATGAGTTTGATAGGTAGTTAGATTTATAATTTATTTTTGTTTTAAGAGCATTGGTAATTCTATTAACAATCTGTGATTGCTTCCTGCAGTTTGCCCATTGCAGAGTTCAAGTCAGTAATATACTTTTTCTGGTCATTAATTGCTTGCTCTACATCAGAAACAAATTTGCCATCTTCTCTAGCAAATTCTAAATCTACTTCGAGACCCTCTAAATCTTTTTCTGCTTCTGAGATTGCATTTGCTTGTGATTGTATTTCTTTTCTTGTGGAGTCTATATTATCACAGGCATTTTCTATAGAAATGGGGAATGATTGTGCTTCTTCATCACTTGCTTTACTTGTTATTTCTTTTTCATATGAATCAGTTGACGGAGTTTTCATTGCAAACTTTAAAATTAGAAATCCTGCAATTATTATAACCAGCAAAATTATCCATATGAATTTCTTACTTTTTGGCTTATTTTTTGGCTTTATGGTGCTCTTTCTTTTTTTATTTTCTTTTTTTATTTTCTTTGTCATTCTTATCTCCTTGATTTAACACATGCTCCTTCAGAGCAGTAACCTCCTTCGCAAAATCTTGAATAGACTCTCATTTGATTACCGATGCATACTTTTTCACTTACGAATTCGCCTTGGCTATAGCATACATCTTCAACTGTAACAACTGATTTTGAGGTTTCATCGTAGAAGGTTACTTTTCCAAGCGTGTAAATGTCTACTCCATCAGAATCTTGACAAAATGGCTCTGTTTTTAGTGCACCTTCTATACAGGCTCCGTCTGAACACCTTGTTCCTGGTGGGCAAGAAACTTTTCTTGACATGAAAGTATTAAGCTTGCAAATGCCTTCATTGACATTGGATTCTCCGTCACATGAGTCTGTAAATGTATTTTGTTTGCCTTCTTTATCAGTGTATTTAACTGTTCCTTTTGTTTTTCTTTCCTTTGCGTCAGAATCTGAACATGACTCTTTGGATTTAACACATGCACCATTTAGACATACTTCATCACCACTGCACTTGAGAATTTTGGTTCTGCCTTGGTTTATGGTGTTACAAACTGATTCTTCAACGAATCTGTAGCCTATACATGTATCTTCTATTGTTTTTGAAGATCCTTTTTCATCTGTATATGCAACTGTGCTCTTGGAGTTCTTATTTTCACCGTCTTGGTCTGTACATTTGGTTGAAGTTTGTTTGCAAGCGCCATTGCTGCAAATATAACCTGCAGGGCATCTTCTTCTGCAGTTTTCCTGATTCTCACAGGCAAATTTACCATCTTGAGTACATAAGCCTTCAAGAACACCTACTAATCCTATGCAACTATCTGTAAATGTGTTTGTTTTACCGTCTGGAGTTAGGTATGTTACTATACCTGCTTGGTTTATATTATCTCCATCTGGATCTTCACAGGTTGATTTTGGTTTACACACATTGCCTTCATCTATTTCAGAATTGCAATTATTATCTATTTTGTCGCATATTTCAATTGCAGAAGGATTTACATTTGCTAGCTTGTCATTGCAATCAAGATTATTATCTACGTAACCTTCTGGTTTTGCTGGTGCAGATTTCTGAGCTTGTGGATTACCATAACTATCTTTATCGAGATCTTCATAGAATATGGCTCCTCTTTCTTTTAATTGATATGTACACCTCGATAATTTTGCTGCTGCATCTAAATTTGAGTACTTCCCATTTATGAATTGATTTTCACCATAAGTGTAATCTGGGCAGTTCCTGTCAATGCAGCGAGGGTCATAAATATCTTTGCATTCTTTTATTATCCATGTAGCAGAATCTTTAGTTCTTGATACTGGGTTGGTTGCTAGATAAGTTTTTAGGATGGGATTTTCGATTACTAAAATAGCACCAAGGCCCATAGCACCTGAACCTGCAGGATAACCTGTTGTTTGTGTCCATAAATAACTAACTTCGTGGTTTGGTTCTCCAGAGTCTACTTTACCTAGTTTAAATATCCCATTAAATATATCTCCATAATACAAAGGAATCTGGATTGATTCACCTTCTTTCAAGGTTACTGTTAGACCTTCTTTAAGTGTAGGGGTTTCTTCTGGAGAGCATGCACCGTCTTTGCACCCTTTTCTACACTCAATATTTTTTAAAGCAACTATCTTTTTTCCTTGATAGTCTATGCATATGTTTTCTGTTACGTAATTCTCATTTAGGCAAGTGTCTGTAACTGTTTTTAATGTGCTGTCAAAGATGCCTTTTGTAGTTCCTTTTACAAATCTATTATCTCCATCTGGGTCTTCACAAATTACTTCTTGACTTGGTTTCTGCTGTTCTCCTGTGTCAATTAGTTTGTAAGCGCATTGCCTTTGTTTAGACTGAGGCCATGTTAAAAGCTTGCCCTCAACATATTTTTTGTTATTATAACTAAAGTCTTTACATCCATCAAAGCAATTAGGGTCATCAGTATTTTTACACTCTTTTACTTTGAAAGTCACTGTTTCTCCTTCTCTGTCTACAGGAACGATTAAAAAGGTAGCTCCTTGCAATTGCCACCAATCATTTATAACTATATGCCCTAGACTTACGAGACCGTAAGTGATGTATTCTTCATTAGACTTTCTTAATTCATATCGAATATAGTTTCCTGGAGGTCCATAGTCAGCATCAGTAAGTTTTAGTATAAAGCCGCCTATAGGCCATAACTTAAGAGGGACTTTTGTTGATTCTCCTTTTTTTAGCTTAAATATCATTTCTTTTGCCGGTTCTGGAACTGGCTCTGATGGCGGGGCTGTTGTTGTGGATGGGGAAGTAGGTGGTTCCTTTGATTCAGGGGATGGTTCGCATTTGTTTGTGTTGAAATTGCAAATAGAATTTTCATCACAGTCTTCTTGCTCAAGACATTCTACACATTTTTTTAGAGATAGATCGCATCTTTTTTGGCAATCTTTGTCAGATGAACATTCTCCTTTTTGTATGCACCTTCCAGTGTTTATGTCGCATGTTCCACTAGAGCAATCAGAATCAGCTAAACAACCCAGTTTGCATGAACCAGACTCGCATATATATCCTGTGCCACAATCAGCATCTTGATTGCAGCTAACTGCGAGACCAGCAAGAAAATGTAAGCCATATTTGCTCTTATAGTTTTCTATATTTGTTGATGTGCATCCAGAAAGAACAAATAAAAATAGAACACCCAGTAAAGCAAAATAAATTACCTCTTTTTTCATTGATATTTCTTTATTTTTTATATTTAAAAGATTTTCGGATTTTGTTAAGACGTCTTGTAGTTACATAATAGATGAACTGTGCGATGTATTTCATTTTATTATCAGCAAAATAGAAGTGGACTTTATGCTAAAAGAAATAGTGAGATTTATATATTAAATAATTCTTTTGATTTTTATGATTTTTATGGATAGAGGGGATGAAGAGGTTGGATTTCTAAGCGTGGCGATTAAGGTTGTTATAGGGGCAATAATTGTAATTGTGATGTGGAATGTGATAAATAATATATGGGATATTTTTATGGGCGGGGTAGATAGTGAAAGTAAAAGAACATTTAGTGATTTAACTAAAGAGATAGGAATTTTAAATAATGGTGAAAATGGAAAGATTATTGCAAAATTGAAAGATGATTATAGCATAGTTGGTTTTGGGAATAGAGAGGGAAATTTAGTTGTCGATGGAAATTGTTATGATGCTGGATATGTAAAAGAGATTAAGGCTGAGTGTAAGAGTTGTATTTGTTTGTGTAGACTTAGCGGGGCGGAGGTTTGTAAAGAGAAAATAGAGTGTAGGAGGTATTCAGGGTTAGATTTTAAAAGCGGTGATGAAGATAGATGCGGAGGAAATTTTGTAATTTTAGGAAGTGGTTTAATGATGTTGGAAGAACTTTTCTATGTTAATATTAAAAGAGAGCAGAATGTTGTGAGTTTTACATTGAGTGAGAGTTGAGAAGGGAGTTGAGAATGTTTAGTTTTTGGTTTTGAAAATGGGGTGAAAGATGGAGAAACAGGATCAATTTATTTTTGTTGGATATCTTTTATTGAGTA
>CAZCNK010000004.1:0-21921 GCA_964500345.1 Candidatus Woesearchaeota archaeon
CAAGACTTTAATTTATATTTGTGAGGAATGCGGAATGTTAGCTGTTTATGATAGCTTTAGAAATAATAAGTTTTGCCATAGATGCGGTGGAAATGTTGAGATTAATGGCGTGGAAATTTCATATGCTTTCAAATTATTGTTAGATGAGCTGAGGGCTTTGAATATTCATCCTAGGATAAAATTGAAAACAAAATACTAAATACACTAAAAGAAATAAACAGCAAAGTAAGTAATTAAAAACATTAAATACATTTAAAAAAATTAAAAACATTAAAACTGAAAATAAAAATGGCGCATATATTCAAGAAGGTTGATAGGATTGTATTTAGTTTGCTTAGCCCGGAAGATGTTGAAAAGGTTTCTAGTGCTAAGATTGTTACTGCTGAACTTTATGATAAAGAGGGGTATCCTGTTGACGGTGGTTTAATGGATATTAGATTGGGAGTTATTGATCCTGGATTAAGGTGCAAGACTTGTGGCTGTAAAATTAAAGAATGTATGGGTCATTTTGGTCATATTGAATTGGCTCGTCCAATAATTCATGTTTTTTATGCTAATTTGATTTATGATATGCTAAGAGGAACTTGTAATGAGTGCAATAAGATTTTGTTGAGCGAGGAAGAGGCTCAGAAATATTATGGAGTGATATTGCAGGCTGAGAAAGATAAGAACATTGATTATAGAAGAAAGATTTCTAAATTTATTATTGCTAAAATAAAGCAGGTTAAGAAATGTCCTAGTTGCAATAGCAAACGGGGTGCTTTAAAGATTGAGAAGCCAACAACATTTTATTTGGATGATAAGAGAATAACTCCTGTTGAAATAAGAGCAAGGCTAGAGAAAATTTCTGATAGGGATTGCGAGTTGATAGGGGCAAATCCAAGATTTGCAAGGCCAGAGTGGGCTGTATTGACAGTGTTGCCAATTCCTCCAGTTACTATGAGGCCTTCTATAACTTTAGAGACTGGAGAAAGGAGCGAGGATGATTTAACTCATAAACTAGGGGATGTTGTAAGAATAAATCAGAGATTGTTTGAGAATATAAATGCAGGGGCTCCTGAGATTATAATTGAGGATTTGTGGGATTTATTGCAGTATCATGTTACAACGTATTTTGATAATTCTATACCTCAAATACCTCCTGCTAGACATAGGTCTGGTCAGACTTTGAGGACATTAACAGAGAGGATAAAGAGCAAAGAAGGAAGGTTTAGGCATAATTTAGCTGGAAAAAGAGTTAACTATGCTGCAAGAACTGTAATAAGCCCTGATCCAATGATTGATTTTAATGAGGTTGGAATTCCAAAGAGTGTTGCTATGGAATTGACAGTGCCTGAAAGAGTGAATTCTTGGAACATTGAGTGGTTGAAAGAATTGGTTAAGAATGGCCCTAAGAATTATCCAGGAGCAAATTATGTAATATGGCCAAATGACAAAAAGAAAAAGATAACTGATGACACAAAAGAACAGGTTTTAAATGAGCTTGGAGAAGGATTTATAGTTGAGAGGCATTTAATTGATGGAGATGTTTCAATATTTAATAGGCAACCTAGCTTGCATAGGATGTCAATTATGTGCCACAAGATTAAGGTATTGCCCGGAAGATCATTTAGATTGAATCCTAGTGTTTGTGTTTCTCCGAATACATTAGTTCAATTAACTAGTGGAACTCAAAGAAAAATAGATGATTTAAAGAATTGCTGGAAAGAATCTGAAGTTGCTACTTTTGATTTTGCTGGTGAAAACCATTTTGGAACTTTTATTAAAAAATTTTGGGGATTAAAACCCGAGAGTTATGGAGTTAGGTGTTATAAAATAGAAACAAAAGAAGGTAGAGATGTTACGGTAACTGAAGATCATCCATTTTACACTAGTCAAGGAATAAGAAAAGCTAGAAACATTAAAGTTGGTGATAAAGTTATTATAAGGCCAATAGAAACTCCTTTGTATGAAGAGTTGGATAAAGTTTTAATAACTGAGAAAGAATTAATTAGACACTTATTCAAGAAAGAAAAGAAAACTTATGTAAGTCATACATTAAAAACTTTAAAAGAATTAAAGCTTATCCCGCTAAATCTCAAAGATCAGAGATGTATGATTCTTGCTAGATTACTCGGTCATTTATTCGGTGATGGAACATTTATATTAAAAGAACATGAAGCTAGAATGATATTTAGAGGCAGTAAAAAAGATTTGGAGGGTATGCAAAATGATCTTAGAAATTTGGGTTTTAACCCAGAAAAGATATACATTAAAACAAGTGATGGGGTAATACAAACTATAAAAGGAAAGGTCTTAAATGTTAGAGGAAAGGGTTTAAGCTTTGAAGTTAGAAGCAAACCTTTAGCAGTTTTGTTTGCTATCCTAGGAGCTCCTAATGGAGACAAGGTTGAGACTAGATTTGGAATACCTAAATGGATAATGAAATCTCCCAAATACATAAAGAGAGAATTCTTAGCTTCTTATTTTGGATCTGAACTTACTACCCCAAAAATAAGGCAGTCTTCAAAAACTAATTTTAGGAATCTAGTTTTTAAGATATCTAAAACAAGTGATATTATTAATAGTGGAATTTTCTTTATTAATGAGATTAAAAAACTTTTAGTGGAGTTTGGTGTTGATATAAGTTATATTAGTAAAGAGCCTGGTAATATTAGAAAAGATGGTAAAAAAACAGTATCTTTAGCAGCAAATATATCTAAAAATAAATCCAAGCTTAATTTCTTTGGAAAGATTGGATATGTTTACAATAAAAGAAGAGATGATATTGCAAGATTGTGTTATGCATATTCTTTGTTTAAAGAAAAAGAGCTTGAAAAGAGAATGCATAAATATAAATTAGCTCATGAATTAAGAAATAAAGGCTGTAGATTTAAAGATATTGCTAAGAAACTAAATGTATCTGTTGGTAGTTTAGAGAATTGGATTTATGATTATAAAAGTTCTTCTTTGCCAATTAACTTTTTGTCTTTTGATGAATGGACAAGGAAATACGCAGTTGGTGCAGGTGGTTTAATATACGAAACTGTTGCTGGTATTAAAGAGGATTATTGCCCATTTGTTTATGATATTACAACTGAGGCAGATACTCATAATTTCTTTGCTAATGGATTCTTGACGAAAAATTGCAACCCATATAACGCAGATTTTGATGGTGATGAGATGAATTTGCATATCCCTCAGAGTGAAGAAGCTAGGACTGAGGCTGAGATATTAATGCAAGTTCAAACTCAAATAATGGATCCTAAATCTGGATCCAATGTTATTGGATGTGTTGAGGATTCTGTTACTGGAAATTATTTATTAAGCAAGGATATGATTTTGAGCAAAGAGGATGCTATTGATTTGTTATATTCAATAGGGGTTGATAATGTAAAGTTTGAAAAGGAAAAAGTAAATGGAAAGGAGGTAATATCTGCTTTATTTCAAAAAGATTTTAATTTCATCGGAAGTGCTAGGCAGAAGAAATTGACAAGCAAGGAAGATAGATTAATAATTAGGAATGGAAAAATAGTTTCTGGAATAATAGACGCTAGTTCTATCGGAGAGGAAAATGGAGAATTGATTAGAGAATTTTATAGAAAATATGCTCAGGAGGAAACTCTAAAGCTGATGGGCAATTTATTCAGGTTAGGAATTAAAGTTTTGTTGAAGAAAGGATTTACAACATCTATTTCTGATTCTGATATCAATCTAGAGATATTAGTGAGAGTAAGGGAGTTAATTGATGACGCTTATAAGGACGTTTATAAATTAGTTGAGGAATATGAAAAAAGTGAGTTGGAGGCATTACCAGGAAAAACTGTCAAGGAAACTTTAGAAGTGAAGAGCTTGGAAATATTGAATAAGGTAAGAAATAAAACTGGTAATTTAGTTGTTGAGAATGTTAGTTTTGATGTTCCTACAATTGTAATGGCTAGATGCGGTGCTAAGGGTAATGTTTTGAATTTTGCTCAGATGAGCTCATGTGTAGGCCAGCAAGCTTTGGGGGGGCAAAGGATTAATAGAGGGTATAGGTATAGGACCTTGCCGATATTTAAGAGGGGGGATTTAGGGCCAGATGCTCATGGATTTATAAAAAACTCTTTTAAGAAGGGACTTAATCCGCATGAATTTTTCTTTCATGCAATGACTGGAAGAGATTCTTTAATGGACACTGCTTTAAGGACACCTAAATCTGGTTACTTGTATAGGAGGTTGGCTAATGCTTTGCAGGACATTAAAGTTGAGTATGATAATACTGTAAGAAATGCGTCTAGGGTAATATTGCAATTTAAGTATGGAGAGGATGGGATTGATGTTTCAAAGAGTGAGGGAGGAACAATAAGTGCGATTAAGGCTGTTGAGGATGTGATTGAGCTAAAAGAGTGAATTAAGGATAAAAGAAAATTTAAAAATAATTAAAAATAATTAAAACTAATTAAAAACTAATGAAATAATTTAAAAAAAATTTGCAGAACGTTAAAATGGAAGATGTAATAAAACAATACAAGGATCAATTGCCTGGAGCAATATTGGCAGAGCTTGAGAAATGCGTTGAAGAAAAAAAAATGAATAGAAAGCAGACTGAAAAGGTTTTAGAACATTTGAAGAAAGAGTATGATGCAGCAAGAATAAATCCTGGAGAATCTATTGGAATTATTACTGCAGAATCTTTTGGCCAACCAGGTACTCAGATGTCGATTGCGAGAGAAGAGAAAATCATAGTCAAAATAAATAACCGGGTAAAAGTTATTGAGATTGGAAAGTTAGTTGATTACTTAATTGAGATGAAGGGTTCTTTGAAGATTAATAAAGATTCTGAGATTTTGCCTTTAAATGATTTAGATATATATGTACCAAGTTTGAATCAAGATGAAAAGATAGAATGGAAAAAAGTGATTGAGTGTAGCAGGCATATTTGTGATAGAAGCTTGATTAAGATTAAAACCAGATCTGGCAGAGAAATTACTGCAACAGATAACCATTCTTTTGTAACTAGAGTTGATAATAAAATTGTTCCTATGAATGGTAAAGATTTGAAGATTGGAATTAGGATTCCAGTGATAAACTATTTGAGCATTGAAAATAACTGGAGAGATTTGAAGGTTGATGTGAAAGAATTTGTAAAAGAGGATTATATTTTTGAAAATGAGAAAGGAATTTTGGTAAGCAGGTACAAAGCAAAATCAATACCAAGATTTGTTGAATTAGATGAAAGTACTGGCTGGTTTTTTGGTGCTTATTTAGCAGAAGGAACTGTAACGAGTGGTCAAGTTGTAATATCTAATATTAATGATTCTTATATATCAAATGCAGAAAGATTTTTAGATAAAATTGGGCTAGACTATAAAGAGGATTTGCATAGTAGAGGTTTTAGTAATTCTAGAGATTTAAAGATATATTCGTCGCTTTTGGCTAGATTTATTAGAGGAAGTTGCAGTAAAGGATCGAGATTTAAAAAAATACCTGATTTTGCTTTTAATGCAAATAATAAGTTTGTTTCTGGTTTATTGAGGGGATATTTTGATGGTGATGGGAATTTTCATGTAAGCAGAAAAATGATTAGAGCATCTTCAAATTCAAAAGAACTGATAAGTGGGATTGCTTTATTGTTATCTAGATTTAGGATATTTTCTTATAAGATAAGAGATAAAAAGGGACAATATTGGTTGTTAATACCATATAAATATGCTCCGTTGTTTTTAGAGTTTATTGGATCTGACATAGACTATAAGTTAGAGGCTCTGGAAAAGTTGGCTGAGCTATCAAAAAATTATTGGAATGAAAAGTCATTAGATTATACTGACATGATTTCTGGCTTCGGAGATTTATTTTATAATGTTGCAAAAAAACTGGGAATGAGGACAGAGTATGTTAATAATTTTACTAACAGGCAGAGAATAGGCAGGGCAACTTTATTTAGGTATATCAAGAAGTTTGAAAATTTGGCCAAAGAGGAAAAAGTTGAAATAGATGAAGAGCTTGAAATAATGAGAAGGATGTTTAATTCTGATGTTGTTTGGGATGAGATCGTTGATATTGAGAATGTTGATCATGATTGTGAATACGTTTATGACTTATCTGTTCCAGGATTAGAGACATTTACAACTTTTGATGGAATAATAACTCATAATACCTTAAATGTTTTCCATTTTGCCGGTGTTGCAGAGGTTGCTGTAACGCAAGGATTGCCTAGGTTAATTGAGATACTTGATGCTAGAAAATCAATATCTACGCCAACTATGCAGATTTATCTTAACAAGCCGTATAATAAAGATGCTGAAGAAGTAAGAAGGATTGCTTCTCTTATAAAAGAAACTAGATTAAATGAGCTAGTTACAGAATTTTCTATAAATTTATCTAAGATGCAGATAGAAATTACATTGAATAAGAAGAAGATGAGGGATCTTAAGATTTCAAATGATTTTTTGATAGGTGCCCTTTCAGAATCTGTTAAAATTGCTAAGTTTAAGCTTGAGGATGATATGATTGTTGTTAAGGTTAAAGAGGCAGAGAATGAATTGATGGAGACATATAAACTTAAGGAGAAATTGAAAGATGTTTTTATAAAAGGGGTAAAGGGAATCAAGCAAGTATTGCCTATTAAGGAGGATAATGAATTTGTGATTATAACAGCTGGCTCTAATTTGAAAGATACGATGGAGATTAAAGAGGTTGATGAAACTAGAGTCACAACAAATGATTTGTTTGAGGTTGAGAAGGTTTTGGGAATTGAGGCTGCAAGGCAGACTATAATAAATGAGGCTGCTAAGGTCATTGAAGATCAAGGGTTAGATGTAAATATTAGACATATAATGTTGATAGCAGATGTTATGACAGGCACAGGAGTTATTAAGGGAATTACTAGATCTGGAATTACTGGAGAAAAAAGATCAATTCTTGCGAGGGCTTCTTTTGAAACTCCTTTAAGGCATATAATTAATGCTTCTTTGATTGGGGAGGAAGATCCAATGAATTCTGTGATAGAGAATGTTATGGTAAATCAGCAAGTTCCTGTTGGAACTGGGTTGCCGGGATTAGTAGCTAAGATGAAGGATGTTGATTTAAAGAAGAAAGAGAGCAAAGAAGATAAAGATTCAAAAGATAAAAATAAAGATAATAAAAATAAAGAGAAGTAAAGGGTAAAATGAGCATTGCAGATTTGAGAAAGGCTTTGAAGTCTGAAAAGTTATTTTTTGGAGCTAGAGAGGCAATTAAGAATTTGAAGAGAGGAAAGTTGAAAAAGATATTTTTAGCAGAGAATTGTCCAGAGAATATAAGAAATGATATTGAGTATTTGGGAAAATTAGCAAAGGTTGAAGTGATTAAATTAAAACAGCCAAATGATGAGCTTGCTTTGATTTGCAAGAAGAGAGTTCCTGTTAGTGTGATTAGCTATTAATTTTTAGAGAAAGAAAGAATGAAGTACGATAGAGAATTAATTGGATACGTTAATACTTTTGAAGCATTGACTAAGGCTAGTGTTAAAGATTTATTTCTTGATAAAAATAGAAATTTAGTTGTTATTGTAAAAGAGGGAGATGCTGGAAAGGCTATTGGCAAAGCAGGCAGAAATATTAAAATGCTGATGAGGTTGTTAAAGAAAAAAATTAAAATAATTGAGTATAGCAAAGATCCTGTTGAGTTTTTGAGGTCTGTTTTAGAACCGATTAAGGTTGATAGCATTGAGATGGGTGATAAAGAGATATTAATACACTCTAAAAATACTCAGACAAAGGCTATTTTAATTGGAAGGAATAGGAATAATTTAAAAGAGCTGAATTTGTTAATTAATAGATTTTTTGACTTGAAGTTGAGGGTTGTTTAATTTTATGTAGCCTCTTTTGGGCATTATACTTTTTATTTCTTATAGGCTACTGAAAATTTCAGAAAGCTTTATAAATTTTATTGTATTTATTATGTTTATGGTAGAAAATCGATATGTAATAACCATAAAAAGAGGTGTTGAATGTAAATATGTTGCTTGGCTTCTAGAATATAAAAAAGGAGAGCCGAAAACAAATCCTAAACTTTTTTACAGCACTAATGAATTTGAAGACTTGGTAAGTAAGATTTTAGAATCCTTAGATAGATCAGGTAATTTATCATGGCTTGATGAGGTACCTTTGACACGTGCCCAAAGCAGACTTTTTGGAAAAGTGTGCAATTTACACAATTGGATAGCTGAAACTCGCAGAGATTTGGAGTTAATGCTAAAATAATTTTGAATATGGTTTTATTTAAATAATTTATTAAAAACCATGCTTCTTAAATAAATCTGTTAACCAAGTTATGTCGTTAAATATCAAACCTATATATTCGTCAAAATGTCTCAAAACCTCTTCTTTTCCTCTAGGAAAAAGAGTAGATTCTGCTACTAAAATGGCATTTGTTAATCCTCTGCATCTGTCTGATATTCTATATGCGCTATCATTTGAATTTCCAAGATGGATTACAATGAAATTATAATTTGGATCGTTTTGGAGTTCATAAAATAAATCATGAGCTAGCGTTACCAGGTTAAGTCTAATTTGTAATTCTGAAGATCTATTAAATTTTTCTACTTGACTTTTTAAAACATATCCACTATCATGCCCTGCGCTGTCATACAAAACTTTTACAATTGACATTTTTATATTAAAATTTTAACGATCAATATCAAACAATCTACTTCTCTTCTTTAATCCGAATGTTTGTCTCTCCCCAACAGCTAATTCTTGTAACAATAACTTTGCATCCTCGTAAACTTGCCTTGCTGAATCTATCTGCATTCTAATCTGTGGTTGCGAAAGAAGAGAGTCTATTGCAGAATCTACCATATCTGGAGTAATAACAACTTTATAATCTCCTAGTTTTGCTTTAATATACTCCCTATCACGTTTAGCTAAATTACCTTTGTTTATCTCTCTTCTGTAAAGAATTCTTTCAAGTCTACTAGCTGTAGTAGGGTTTTCTCTTATGAACTGAGGTAATAACTTAAAGTGAATTTCATCTACTACTTTTCTAATGACGTCACCAGGTGCATTTTCTAATCTTCTTGCCCAGGTTTCATAATTATTTTCTGCGTCTTCATGCAAGGGCAAACCTTCTAAATACATACTAAGCATCTTAATTCTTTCTTGTTCAGTAAGTTGACCAACTATATCTACGTATCTAAATCTTCTTAAAATTGCTTTAGGTATTAACATTGGTCTATTTGTCATGGCCATAGTTATAATACCATTATAATCCTCCATTCCATCCAAAACCTCAAGAAGCACATTTTCTATTTGATGCATATCAACATCACTAAGATTACCATATTCACTATGTGCAAACCAACCGTCAAATTCATCTAAGACTAAGACTACTGGTTTAAGATCTCTAGCATCTTGTCTTAACTCTTTGGCTTCATCATAAATTCTTTTCACATTATTAACTGACTCGTGCATAAATGCTGTTAATGTGCCAGCAACACTAACACTTGTTCCTATTACTCTTTTATCTGCACAAACAGCTCTGGCAAGTTCAGTTTTACCACAACCATAAGGCCCTATTATTAGTATGTTACTTCTAACCTTTCCTCCGGGTGCACTTAATCTCATTAATCTAGGATAATTTCCAGTTTCAATAATTTCACTAAGATGTTTTTTATCCCTGTCAAAACTAGCTCCGATGACATCTTCTAATCTTACTTGTGGTGTTGGTTCTCTTTCAAAATTAAATCTACCGAATCCACTTTGTCTTCCAACATAAAATTCATTATCCTCTCTCTTGTCTTTTCTTAATCTTCTATCAGTAAAAGAAGTTAGAATTTCATCAATTTTGGCTTTAATACCAATAGCGTCTATAATTGTATCTTTTGCGATTCTCTCCCTAGTTTCAACTTCTCTTCTATCTATTGAAGATAATTCCAACATCTTTACATATAAAAGAGTTAGCATTCTTTCTCTAAGTTCAAAATGGTCTTTTTCACGTTTATTTTCTGGTACAATATCCTCTGGTTTTTGTACAATACCATCGAAGTCAGCTCCTTTTATCTTTCTAACAACTCTCATTGTGTCGTTGGTTTCACGATTGAGAATCTCTTCTATATTGGTTTTATCAGTTAAAATAGAACTAATTCTATCTGATGTTAAAACTTCTCTATATACTAAATCTAATCTCTCGAAAGAACTACAAAATAATTCGAATATTTCACCTATCTTATTGAAAAATTTCTTAGGATCTCTTATGTAATCTAATAAATCAGGATTTGATAAAGCTAGTAATTTTTCAGTAGCTCTATCTATTTCGTACCTACTGATTTCTTTAACTTTTCTCTTTCTTCCTTTTACTCTTACTTCTCTTTCAGAGTGTTCTGGAAGATCAGAAGAAAGATTTAATAAAAGATCTGTTAATATAGGATTTCCCTCTATTAGCTTTATTTTTACATAATCAGTAACACTCTTTTTTGGATCTATAATTCTAATTGTTCTTTGCATTACTTCTTCTTCCTTAGTTTTATCTTTCTTGACGAATCTATCTCTGAGATATTGATTATAAGCACCAATTAGAGTATATATTTGATCTAGATTTAATGGTAAATTTTCTTTTATAGTACAGTATATAGTAATAGTTCTATTTAGCAATTCTTCTGTCTTCATCATAGCATTTGCTGTTGCAATCTGATCAGAAGTTTCTGTATCAGTCTCACCAGCTTTACTGCTCCTTCTAGGTTTTCTAGCGATCTGGAATTTAACGTCCTGATTAAAAGAACTTAAAATGTTTAGATGCTCTTGTATGATTCTACCTAAATTTCTCTGTAGACCTTTATCAATCCCAAAAAAAATTGCACTTTCACCATCTTGAACTATTCCACGAGGTGTAATTTGAAGATGGAAAACGTCTTCTAAACTATGCCTGTCTCCAAAAATATCTATAATTCTTCTCTTACAATCTATAAGATATGGACGTTCTTTTTCAATGGCTTCACATATTTTTTCTAGAGTTGGATATACTTCTCTTACAGATGCAATAAGATTAGCGAGCTGTTGACCACTACCCCCACTCATTAATTGCCATATCTGAAAAGGTATTCCTTCGGGGCCTTTAATTGGTGATTTATCCATATTTTTTATATATCAACAGATAATTATTTAAATTAATCGCTTTTTGCAATATATTTTTGTCTGGCAAATCATATTTACTTGCATTTTTTGGTGGAACTTATTTTAGGTTATTGTGCAAGTAACATTATAAGATGAGCTTTAAAATCTTAATAAAGTTATTAATTAATCCATTTTTATTCGAAACTTTTATAAACGAATTTTTAATGGTTTAATTGTTTAATAAAATGGGAAACAAGTCTAAAGGGTTGGGTGCTGGAAAGAAATTAAAGGAAAGAAGAAGAAAGTTTAGATGGCATGACAAATACTATACCAGGAGAATTTTAAGATTAAAAGAGAGGTCTGATCCACTAAGGGGCAGTTTTCAAGCTAAAGGGATTGTATTAGAGAAAAGACAGTTGGAGGCTAAGCAACCTAATAGCGCTATGAGAAAATGTGTCTTTATTCAGCTTACTAAAAATGGCAGGCAAATAACAGCTTTTGTACCTGGTGATAAGGCAATTAAGAAGATAGATGAGCATGATGAGGTTGTAATAGAGTGTATTGGAGGAATTAAGGGAAGGGCTAAAGGAGATATTCCTGGTGTTAGATGGAAAGTAATAAAGGTTAATGATCAGAGTTTGGATGCGTTATGGAGAGGAAAAATAGAAAAAGGCAGGAGATAAAAAGTAGAAGATAAAGATAATTTAAAAGACTTAATTTATTAAAGAACTCAATTTACAAACTTGATGATAAATTTAATTCAAAATGGAAATAAAACTTTTTAACAAGTATGATATTGCTGGGATAAGAGTAGGAGATCCTGGTTTGAGGAGTTATTTAAGTTTGAGTCCTGTTATAATACCGAGAACATCAGGCAGAAATGCAAAAAAAAGATTTTATAAGAATAAGTATAATGTGATTGAGAGATTGATGAATCATTTAATGGTGCCTGGTCATAGGGGAAAGAAGCATTTTATAACATCTGGGCATTGTGGCGGGAAATCATTGACAGCTATTAAAATAGTTAGGGAGACTTTGAATGTCATTGAGCAGAGAACAAGGTTGAATCCGATTCAGGTTTTAGTTAAAGCTATTGAGAATGCCGCTCCTAGAGAAGAGATTACAACTATTGAATATGGTGGGGCAAGATATCCACAGGCTGTTGATAGCTCTCCTCAAAGAAGAATTGATGTTGCTTTAAGGGTGCTAGTGCAAGGGGCTTATTCAAAAAGTTTTGGTAAAAAAAATAAGGTACACGAGTCTTTAGCAGAGGAGATCTTAAGAGCATATGAGCTAGATAATAAAAGTACTGCAATAACAAAGAAGCTTGAATTTGAAAAACAAGCTGATGCTGCTAGATAATCTTAAAATCTTAAAATGATCTGCAGTATCTTCTATAATATTAATTCCATCTATAATTTACTTACTTAAATCTTCATATAACTTAAAGAAAATATGTATAAGAATTAAAAATCTTTAGATAGTTTTTTTAGTCTTTCAGTATTATAATATTTCCCCTTCCTTTTTTAATTTTTCTTAAAATTCCTCTATCTTCTAAATCAGCTATTATCAAGCTAATTTTAGCTTCAGATCCTGGAAAGTTCTTTCTTATTTCTTTTTGAGTTACTCTCCCACCTTGGGTCTTGATAAATTCTATTAGTTTATCTATTTCTTCTTCTTTTTCAGATTTAATTTCTTCATCTTTGGTTTCAAAATTCTCTTGTTTTTTCTTAAATCTCATAAATATCATAAATACTAATAACAAGATAAAAATTCCAATTAATAGAAAAGGCCAGAAACTTCTTTTCTCTTCAATCCTAGTAAACTCCTCAATTTCCTCTAAAACACCATTTTCTCCTTCGAGATTAGGCATCAAGACGAGATCAAGTACGTAACTACCTTCTTTCTCTATTTTGATTTCTTTCTCTAAAAAAAACTCATCTTCATTTCTATAGCCAGCCCTTATCAAATAAATACCAGGATTTAATTCAAAGGAATAGGCCCCATCACTTGCTACTTTAACTTGTCTAGGTTCTGTATTAATCTCAACAATGGCACCTGTAGCAACTTCAAGATACAATGTATAAACAGTTCCATGAATTGTAGCCCCGTTTACACTAAAAGCACTAGCTAGGAATACTATAATAATAAATGGCAAAAATGGCCTTTTTCCATATTTCATGACCTTAAGTAACCAAATTCTATTTAAAAAACTTTCTCAAAAAATCCAGAAAAACTGTTTTCTTGAATTCTCCTTATTTTTTAAGAATTTAAGTTTTCTAAAGCATTTTAAAGTTTTTTATAGCAAAAATCCTAAAGAATGTTTATAAACAAAACGATAATATAAAATCTTGCCTTTGAGATTAAGGCCATATAATTTATTTTAAAAAAATAAATAAAAAACAATAAAAAACAAATCAGGAGGCAAAAATGAAAAAGTTATTTGTTTTATTTGTTTTGGCAGTTCTTGCTTTAAGTGCATTGCCAAATGCCTTGGCGCAGGAAGTGGTGGCGGAGGAAGATGTGCAGACAGATCCAAAAGCTAGAGAAGAAGGTAATGCGATGAAAGCAGCTAAAGTTAATCTGCCTGGAATAAAGGGAGAGATTATGAAGGATGCTATGAAGCCAATAGCAACAAAAGAAAAAGGGTTTGACAGTAATGTTCTTAAGCAGAAGTATGATGAGAAAAAGAATATTGCATTTAATGCCATAAAAAGTATAAAGGAAAATGGCATAGAAAAGGCAGATCCAAGTAAAGTTGATATGGCAATTGATTTCTGGATTGCAGCTTCTGAAAGAGTATTGGATAAACTTGGGGCTATAGCAGAGAGAAGACAAAATATACAAAAACCAACAGAGGAAATAGAAGAAGCAATAACTGTAATAGAGGATAATTTAGCAGAGTTAAGGGAGATTAGCTTAGATGGTGTTGAGAAAGAAGAACTAAAGTTGATTAAAGAGCATATAAAAAACATAAATGAGGCTTTAAGATCAGCAATTAGAAAAGAAAGAGCTGAAAAGATAGTTGGAAAAACACCATATGATAATGCAGCTGAAAAGTTGAACATTGTTGTAAACAAGCTAACAGAAAGGGCAAAGGATAAACCTCATTTAATGAATGCAGTAAATGCTATTAAGGCTAGACTTGCAAGGTTTAACAGTTTGGACAAGGAAAATAACCCTGCAGAAGCAAGTTCAGAGCTTAATGCAATTAGGAATGAGCTTGAGAATGTAGTTTCTGGAACTACTCCTGTTTTGGAAGAAACTCCAGTTGAGGCAGAAATTACAGGAACAGGAACTCAATAAATTTTATAATTTCTTTTTTTATTTTTAATTTTGTTCTAATTCCGAAAAGATAGCTTTTTATTCTTGTTTTAAATCTTAAATTTTATGCCGCAAGAGATGAAATACAAAACAATTGTATTTACAGGGACCCCATTATTCAGGACTAACTAGTATAACTAAAAGGATTGCAAATGCTGGTTCTAAAGAAGAACTTCCAAAACATTCTGCAAAAACTCAAATTAGAATTTGCAGGTTTTCAGTTGATATTATGCTGATTGCTAGTTCTAAGGTAGCTGCAGATCAAGATTCTATTTTTTTAGAATTGCCGCAACATGAACTTTGTGAAAGACTCTATAGGCTTATCTCTACATCTTATTCTAATTTGGAAAGTAGCAGTGTTTCATCTCAAGATTATAAGAGTTTTATTAATCAATTTACAAAAAGACATGGTAACCAAGCACTTGCTGATTTCTTAATTGGATTGGCAAGCAGGTTATTCAAAGAAAGTCCTGTAATCTTTGATGGAGTAAGAGATTATGAGGTTTTGCAAAGATTTAAAAATTTAGGAAGTTATGTAGTAGCATTAAATACAATCCCAAATTTATTAGCAAGAAGGGCAGTTGAAAATGGCCATTTTTCTTCTGTTGATGAGGCTATTTCAGCATACGAGCGTGAGGAAGAGAGATATGGATATAGAAGAGTTTTGACTGAGGGCTTAGCAAACAAGGTTTATGACACCTCAAATCTTATTGATTCTTTAATAGATCAAATTGCGAGAGAAACTCTTGCATTGATAATCTGAAAAGACATATTGAGTGAAAAATCTGAGAGGATAGAAATGTTTATATATTAAAAGAATGCTAAAAGTAGAGTGAGAAAATGAGAAAGGCAAGTTTAACAATTTTCTTTTCTGTCCTATTTATAGCAGTATTAGTATCTTCTTGTGCTCCTAGACAAAATGTTGAAGAGGAAACAAATGAGGTTACTGAAGAGTCTGACGTTAGCCAGGATTTAGAATCTATATCAGAGGACATTGAAGAAATAAATGAAGATACAGATGTTGAGGAATTAGAAGAAATAAGTGAAGATTTTGATATAGAAGGTTGAAATTTAACTTAAATCAGCATTTACCTTTCTTAATGCGTATTCAATTTCAAAATTATTTTCTGTTAGATAAAAATGATGCCTTACGGAAACAATATCATATGCCCGGGTTTAATTTTATCTTTAGAGTGTACAATGACTATATCCTTAAGTATTATATCTGCCAATCTATCTAACCTCCTATTTTAACCAATCTAACCTTCTTCATCTAAAAGTTTTGAAAGTGTTGCAGTCATCATCAACATAAGCAGTATTAATAATTTATTAAAACTTTCTATTTTTTAAATTTCACCACCCCAGGATGGCTAAAAAACCGAAAGCTTTATAAAGGAGTTCTTCATTATAAAGTGGTAGTAATTTTGAGAATAAAGGGGGTATAATAAGATTAAATAATAATTAAGAATTGTGATAATTAAGGAGTATTAAAATGATAGTCAAAGAAGATTTGATTAAGAGAATAAGGGCAGCTTTTGACCTTAATATATATGAGGTTAAGATATGGGCTTCTTTGTTAGGTAGAGGAGTTGCAACAGCTGGAGAGTTAGCTGACATAAGCAATGTTCCTAGATCAAGGAGTTATGATGTTTTAGAGGGTTTGGAAAAAAAGGGTTTTGTTATAATGAAATTAGGAAAGCCAATTAAATATATAGCTGTTAATCCTGATGAGATAATGAAGAGATTAGCAGAACAAATTCAAGAAAAGGCTGAGAATAAGATTAGTTTCTTAAATGATATTAAGAGTGATGAGATATTTTCTGAATTAGATCTTTTATATAAACAAGGCATTAAGAAAATTGAGCCTTATAGTTTAGCAGGCGCATTTAAGGGAAGAGATAATATTTATGGGCATTTAAAATCAATGCTTGAAAGAGCTGGAAAATCTGTTACAATTGTAAGCACAACTCAAGGATTGCAGAGAAAATTAAAGAGATATAAGAATTTATTGAATGAACTTTCACAAAAGGGAGTTAAGGTAAGGGTTGCAGGTCCTATTAATGGGCAGTTTATTAAAGAACTAAACAATGTTAAGAATTTTGCACAAGTTAAAAATCTTGACAGCATAAATGCGAGATTTGTAATTATAGACGATAAAGAAATATTATTTATGATATCTGATGACAAGGATGTTCATGAAAGTTATGACACTGCTGTCTGGGTAGATACACCTTTCTTTACAAAGGCTTTTGTGAATATGTTTAACAACACTTGGCAGGATTTAGAAACAGTTAATATCAAGAATAAGAAATAGATTTAAATATAAGGAGATCTTGTGTAAGGAGGATAAAAATGGAAGAAAGACCATCGGCTGGAAAGGTATTACTTAGTCTATTGGGTGGGCAACTTTTTGGTGCTGGAGTTGGTTCAGTAATAGGGGTGGTAGGAAGTTTTGTTAATCTTACTTCATTAAGGGTTGTGTCTAAAACAAATTTAGATGATATAGCGGACGAGATAATTAAAGAAAATAAAGAACAGGAAGGTAATAAACCACCATTATATAAAATTTTTAACATCGCTGGAGAAATATCATCTACTACATTTTATCATTTATCTCAAGTCGCAATGTCTGGATTGACAGTACGCAATCTGTTTTCTGAAGATCCGTCAAGATTGTCTTGGGTTTGGTTAGCAACAAATTTAGCAAGTGTAGCATATGAAAGTGGTAGAGCTTTATATAGAACAGGGTATAATAAAGCGTTAAGAGAAGGACCTAAAACATCTCAAACATTGGATAAATTAGCTGAGCAATAAATAAAAAATAACTTTTTTTTAATATGACCCAGACTAAATCAAGGATTATCTTGCATTCTAATAATGTAGCATATTCTCTTAGCCAAGGTTATTACAGACTCTTTAAAAGATCTAGATCATCAGAGTTTGTTTTATTTCATTGCAAGGGTGATGGTGATATAAAAACTGTTGGAGAAGGGGGAGTCGGTAGAGTTAGGCCTATTAAAATAGAAAGATTTGGCGAGGTAGAGTATTTATTGCAAGAAATAAACCCGCCAAGTGAACAAGAGCTCTTTTCTAGATATGATATTGGAATGGTTGTAGAAGATGAACTTGTAAAACTAGAAGATAGGTTATTAGCTGAAAGAGTGCATAATGGCCCTTTAAACTATCCATTAGCATTTCTTGATGATCAACCAGTTACTAGAAATGAAATAAATCGAAGAATACCTGCTAATTATTTTCTAAAATTAGGGAAATTTGAGGTGGCATTATCAATAGAAGAAAATAAGGAAAGAAAGAGAAAAATAAGAAAATGCAAGCCAGCCTAGTCACAAGCTATGGAGAATTTCCATTAGGAAGTGTAAGATATGAAATAAAAGTTCATGACGGAGTTCTTTATTTGATACCTGAAAAAAGAGGAATCTTAAGATTTCTTCATCCAAAAATAATTGGCCATGTTGAAGATTGGAAAATAAAACCAGATTGTAAAAATAGTTTAAATGGTGAATCTGATGAATCACTGGAACTAAAAGTTTCAAGAGATTGTGTTTTATTGACAAGCAGCTCAGAGCATGCTTATTTTGACGGCAGAAGATTAGAAAGAGAAGAGCTTTCAAGGCCGGAAAGGCATAGATTGTGCTTAGGAAGACTAGGTTTAGGAGGTTCATTTACAGTAGAATTTGACGTTGGCTTGAGAGAAATCTTAAATACAATTTTTAAACCATTAATTCCTTCATCATAAAAATTCCCAGCATAAAATTTTATCTTGTAAGATCAAGATCATCAGTGTTTAATTATCTTTTAAAAAACTTTAAAATAAGAACGCAATCTTTATATACATGAGGATATTGAAAATGTAGTGATAATCATATGCAGGATTATGATATTGATAACTGCAATATTGCGCTCAGCAAACATTTTCGTAACAATTATATGCGGAAGTGGGGGTGGGATATTTTTGATTTAAGAGAAGCTATTAAGGATGCCTATAGAGTTGACAAGGTAGGGAAAATAAAATACGAAGCTTGTACTAAGAAACATGGTTCAAAGAAAATTATTTTTATTTACGATAAAGAGGATAAGTCGATATTTGTAATATCTGGAGCTGAGAAAAAATGAAAAAATGTCCCGTATGCGAAGAGGGTAATTTAATTGAGGTAGAAGATGTTATTTCTGAAATAGAAGGTCATTTCTTTATAGAAAAAGGATTAAGATGTACTAAGTGCAGCGAAGAATTCATAGATGAAAAACAATCACAAAAGACTATTGAAATTGCGAGAAGATTGGGTATATGGGGTGAGCCATTAAAGTTATATAGAAAATTAAGCAAAAGCGCAAGAGGGACTATACTAAGAATACCAAATGACATAGAGAAGAGCATGCATCTAAAGGGTGAGGAAAATGTATTAATATCCAAGATTGGTAAAAATAAATTATTAGTCGAGATTAAAAATCATTAAAAGTCAATAGTGGTGATCAATAGTGATGCCAAAGTGATTTAATTGTTTTTAATAAAAGATGAATAAGAATCACAAATCACTCAAGAATGATTTATAAGACTAAGTTATTAGTACTTTAAAAAATTAAAATCCAAAGATTTAAATAATTTCTCTATAACTTGTTTTTTTATGAAAGAGGTTGGAAAAATAATTGAGAGCTTGCATCCTTTAGAGAGGGCAGTATTGCCTGTTTTAAGGGATAATATAACACTAGCTGAAATAGTTGATAGGTCTGGATTAAAAGAAGTAGAGGCAATGAGGGCTTTGCAATGGCTGGAAAATAAAGATGCAGTTAGAGTGAAGAAAGAGAGTAAAGAGATTATTTCTTTAGATAAAAATGGCGAAATTTATGTTAAGAAAGGATTGCCTGAGAAAAGATTTCTTGTTGTGCTAGAGAAACCTCTAAAACTGGATGAGGTAAGGGAAAAAGCTAGTTTAGATGATGATGAATTAAATATATCTCTTGGAGTTCTCAAGAAAAAAAACGCAATCAAGATTTCAGATAAAGTAGAGATAACTGAGAAGGGCAGGGAGTTAATTGTTAAGGATTTAATAGAGGAGCAGTTTTTAAAATCTTTACCTAGAGATTTATCAAGGTTGACAGATGAGGAGAAGAGGATATTTTTTGAATTGAAGAAGAGGAAAAATATAATAAAAACAGATTTGATAAAGAGCAGGATTGTTGGCTTGACTGAGCTGGGCAGGAAGGTGATTTCTTCAAAGATTGAAAAAAACTTAATTAATGCATTAACGCCTCAAATGTTAAAAGAGGAAAGCTGGAAAGATAAAAAATTTAGAAGGTTTGATGTTGAGGCAGAGGTTCCTAGAATTTATGCTGGGAAAAGGCATATTGCAAATCAGGCTATTAATTTCATTAGAAGGATTTGGCTGGATTTAGGTTTTAAAGAGATGGAAGGTAGAATTTTAGACACATCATTCTGGAATTTTGATTCATTATTTGTTCCTCAAGATCATCCTGCTCGCGAGTTACAAGATACTTTTTTTGTAGATGGAAAGGGAAATTTGCCGCAAAGGGAACTGGTTGAAAGAGTAAAGAAAACTCATGAGAATGGATGGAATACGGAAAGTAAAGGTTGGCAATATAAGTGGGATGAAGAAAGAGCTAAGGAATTAGTTTTAAGGACTCACACAACGATTTTATCTGCTAGAACTATTGCTTCATTGAAAAAAAATGATTTACCTGCAAAGTATTTTTCTGTTGGGAAGGTTTTTAGAAATGAGGCTTTAGACTGGAGTCATTTGTTTGAATTTTATCAGAGTGAAGGGATAGTTGTTGATGAGAATGTTAATTTTTCTCATTTATTAGGTTATTTGAAAAAGTTTTTTGAGAAGATGGGTTTTGAAAAAATTAGATTAAGGCCTGCTTATTTTCCATATACAGAAATGTCTTGTGAGGTAATTGTTTTTCATCCTGTTCATAAAAAGTGGGTTGAGCTTGGAGGATCTGGAATTTTTAGGCCTGAAGTTGTTAAACCTTTATTAGGAATAGATGTTCCAGTTTTGGCTTGGGGTTTAGGATTAGAGAGAATAATTATGGATAAGTTTGATATTAAGGATTTGAGAGAAATTTATTTAAATGATTTGAAGAAATTAAGAGAATCAAAAGCATTTTCAGTTTAGTTTTAGATTTTTGAGATGATAAGAAATGTGATAAAAAATGCCAACAATAACTTTAAATAAAAAGGAAGTTTTGAAATTAATTGGGAAGAAAATAAACGATGAGAGATTAAATGAATCAATTCCAATGTTGGGAACTGATTTAGAGAAGATTGATCAAGGCAGCATTATTATCGAGGTTTATCCTAATAGAGCAGATATGCTGAGTGAGGAAGGGTTTGCTAGGGCATTGAGCTCTTTTTTTGGAATTAGAACTGGATTAAGGAGATATAAAGTAGGTAATTCTAATTTTAAATTTAGTGTTGATAAGAGGGTTGAGAAAATTAGGCCGTATGCAGCTGCTGCTGTGATTAAGGATATTGAACTAGATGGCAATTCTATTGTTTCTTTGATGCAGTTGCAAGAGAAATTACATTTGACTCATGGGAGGAATAGAAAAAAGGTTGCTATTGGAGTTCATAATTTTGATGCTATTAAGTTCCCATTGTGGTATACTGCTAAGCCAAAGAATTTTAGGTTTATTCCTTTAGATACAAATCAAGAATACACTTTGGAGCAGATTTTGAAATTTCACCAGAAAGGAAAGATGTTTGGTCACTTGCTTGAGAATTTTAATGAATGTCCATTATGGATAGATTCTATTGGGCAAGTTTTATCTATGCCACCAATTATAAATTCTGAGGAAACAAAAGTAACTCTTGAAACTAGAAATTTATTTTTGGATGTTACTGGAACTGACAAAGTGGCTGTTGAACAGGCTTTGAATATTTTAGTATGTGCTTTTGCTGACAGGGGCGGGAAAATTTATAGAGTTAGTAATTTTCCTGATTTAGAGCCAAGAAAGGTAGGACTGGATGTTGGATATGCAAATAAATTGCTTGGACTAAATTTAAATAAAAATCAGATTAAAAAATTACTTGAGATGATGGGATTGAGTTTGCAGGGAAATTTTGCTTTGGTGCCTGCTTATAGAACTGATATCCTGCATCAGATTGATATTGTGGAGGATATTGCAATTGCATTTGGATATCGGAATTTTAAAGCTGAAGTTCCAAATATTTCTACTGTAGCTGAAGAGTCTAAGAATGAGAGATTTAAGAATTTGATAGCTGAGATTTTAGTTGGATTAAGGTTGCAAGAGGTAAGTACGTATCATATTGTCAATAAGGAAAATGTTAGGAATTTTAAATGGGAAAAGGAGATCATTGAAATTAAAAATCCAAAGTCCTCTGATTTCAATGCCTTAAGACCGAGCTTGATTCCATCTTTACTTTTGGTTCTGAAAAATAATAAGCATAATGAGTATCCTCAGAGAATATTTGAATGCGGAAGAGTTTTTAGAAAGAGCTTTGGGAAGAATAATGAGATAAAAGAAGACTGTAATTTATGTGTTA
>CAZCNK010000004.1:21931-27371 GCA_964500345.1 Candidatus Woesearchaeota archaeon
TGTTATAAGCTCTCATGGTAGTGCTAATTTTACAGAAGTAAGGCAGGTAGTTGATTCTTTGCTTTCGACATTGAAAGTTAAATACAGTGTTAAAGAAAAAGACAATGAGATTTTTATTAGTGGAAGAGGCGCGGTTATAATCTCTGATGGAAAGGAAATTGGAGTATTAGGAGAATTAAGTCCTGAGATTATTGAGAGATATGAGATTGAAATGCCTGTTAGTTGTGTTGAGGTTGATTTGGAGTTATTGAAGAATTTTTGAGTTTATTTTTTTGATGAGATCGTGATCATTTAAAACATCTCTTGCAAATTCCTTTGTCTGAAACACCATCCATCATCCAGTCTATCACGAACAAGAAACCAAATGGAATTAAGAACCATTTACTCCACTCTGGCAAAATTTTTATTGACCAAAAAATATAGTTCAACACGGCAATAACAGCAGCACTTTCACCAACAAAAGAAGGCTTTTTCATGTTGTATTTTTTATTTATTACCTTTAATTTTATTTTTTATTGGATTCTTGCCAGGCTTTAAATCCGCCAATTAAATTTTTAATATTTGTATAACCAATTTTTTCTAAAAATTCACATGCAATTTGTCCTCTGCCTCCAGATTTGCAGTGAATTACAACTTCTTTGTCTCTTGGAGCAATTCCTAGTGAAGAGTCTCTTATTAATCTTCCTAATGGAATATTAGCTGCTCCTTCTATATGGCCTTGTTGATATTCGTCTGCTTCTCTCACATCTATAATATTGACTTGTTTTATTTTTCTTTTTAATTCATTAACATCTATTGTAGACACCATAATTAAAGATAGAAAAAGAGGTATTAAAATCTTTCTAATCTGGCCTGAGGAGAGTTTTGAGTTGGCTATGAAAAGATTTCAGCTATTTCGGAAGAATTTTATTAAATGATGATTTTTACGAAAATATTTTGTTTGTGATTGAAATAAATTCGAGGTTTTTGAAATATTTTTGGAATTTTCTTGCAAATTTTTATTAAAATCAGTTCTTTAGAATTAGAAAAATGTAAAGGACGCATAGTTTAACTGGAAAAAACAACGTTCTGGCTGAGCGTTAGATGTGAGTTCAAATCCCACCGCGTCTGCATAAAGTCCAAAAGGACAATAAGTGTAAAGGTCGTGTAGCTTAATGGATAGAGCAACCTTGTGACTCAGGGTTTGATGCGGGTTCAAATCCCGCCACGACTGCATTAAAGTCTAAAAGGACAATAAGTGTAAAGGTACAGTAGCTCAAAAGGAAAGAGCCTCTGTTTAGCGAACGGAGAGATCCGGGTTCAATTCCCGGCACTGGCGCATTAATATTTAGTAAGAATATAAACTAATATATAAATCTTTTGCTGATTTTTTCGAAAAGTTTTCAGAATAACTCTATCTTTAAATTTGTGTTAAGTTAGCCGAGCTTTTTGGCGGGAGTGCGACGTGGTCGAGCGAATGAAGTGAGAGAGAGTTTTGAGTTTAGGGGTTCGCTTGATCCTATTAACATCATCAACAGAAATCCAGGCAGACATTGCACCAAACCTAGACTTATCAATTTCAAAAGGTTCTATTTTCTGCGGATTTTTTAAAAAAATTAATATGCAGTATTTCTTATTTTTGAGTCAATCCCCAAGACTTTTTCATTATAGCAACATGTTCCATAACATACTTTAATTTTTTTGAATTTTATAAATTCATCGGAAGGCGAACTCCGTTAAAAACTCAAAATTTCACTTAGCTTTTGATATTCTTAGAAATAAAATAAAAAGAAAAAATTAAAAGTTTCTTCTTACTTGGTTAATTATCTCTTCTGATTGCTTTCTTAATCCAAGTCCTAATCCAATTCCTAAGGCCAAAGCTATTCCTATTGCTAGAGCTCCTATTATCAGCAAGAACACATTCTCTAAAATACTTACCTCAACTCCAATCTGCTTCAAAGCTAAAATTATTACCATAATTATAATAACAAATTTTAGGATTGAAGATCCGGTTCTCGCTCCCTTTTGACTGCTGTGTTCTAATATCTTTAGCTGTAGATAATTTGCCACTGCAATTCCAAATAGCAGTACAATAACTGCAACTATTAGACTTGGAAGCCATATCACAAATCTATCCAGCAACACAGACAGAGATCCTAGATTAATCAAAGCAACAGCTTGCTGCAAGAACAAGATTATTATATACCACTTGAATATTTCTCCTGCTATTGCAGGTATATGAGTGTGGCCAATTGCTTTTGTTAGATGACCTTTTCTTACATACTCGTCTACTTTTAACTTTTCAAGAATTACCCTTAGAGCATGGCCGAGAATTACAGCTACAAAACAACCAATTATCAATACAATAATTGCTCCGACTATTCCAGGAAGCTGATTTACTATTGCTAGCCAAATAGCTCCCAGCGGATTTATAATCGCTGAACTTGTTTCTCCAAAAAATCCTGGCACCAATTTCACCTCCCTTTCTCCAGTAGATGCTCTGGATTATTGATTATGTTCCCTTAACACTGTTAACTCTTTTTTAATACTATTTGAGTATTTTACCTCTTTAAATAGTTTTACAACCATTGAAAAATGATAACAGTTAAAATCGAAAGGTTTAAATTTCTGTGTATACACAATATCCACAGAAAATTATGGAGAAAAAAGTAGCGATGCCAAATCTGACAATATCTTTATCAAATGAACTGCATAGATTCATTAAAGATCATCCTGAGATTAAATGGAGTCAAATTGTAAGGAATTCTCTAGAAAAATACAAAGGCCATATAAAAATAATGGAGAAGATTTTGGAAAAAACTAAGACAGAAGAAGCAGATATTGATGAATTGATCAGCAAAGCCATGAAAAGGATTTATTCCAAGAAATGAGGAGATAGCATGGAATTTAAAGATTTAAAGTTAGGTGAAATTGAGAATTTGTCTTTAAATTTATTAGGGGATTTTTCCGAAAAATTTATCAATCTTGGAAGAATATTCCTGTTACAACAAGATAATGAGCTTTTTGTGAATCATACATAATTTTTGTTATTTATTTTAGATCTTTTGTGGCAAAGGCCTCTTGATTGTTATTGGAAGAATTCCATTAGCAAATTCAAGTCTTCCAATTTGAATAGGATCGTATTTAATCTTCTTGAAATCTTCTTCTTTTAATTTAATTAAAATCGGAGCTCCCATACTAATTTGCAATGCTCTTGCTCCAATTATTCTAGCTTCTTCATATTTTGTATATTTCATAACTGTCATAGTAAATCAATTCACAATAACCCTCGTAAAAACTTTGCTTTTTCAGTTGCTATCTCAACCATCTTAAAAATATTTTCTTCTGTTAAAGGCAATTCACCGCCTTTCTGCATTGCGCATATTGTGCTGTCTTCTAATGTTGCAACAGTTAATCTAGAATCTAGGCTTTCCCATTCCTCAGTCGTTGGATCTACTAAGAACTTATTTTTAATCTTTATCACTGTAACGCTTACAGGCAGATATTTTAATGCTAGTCCTTTGCTGGTTTTATTTTCATAATTTACTTTGTTTGTTTTCTTATCGTATTCAGGAAATTTCGCATCTTTCAATGCAGCAATAGCAGCTAAATAAGAAGCGTCATATAAATTGCCAGCATCATTAATTGGATAAATGTCCAAATAAATCACCCAAACCTTTTCTCCTTTTTCAATGCACAATTTTTTAAAATCAATAGCTTCACTTTCTCTAATCCCTCTGTCAACGACTCTAGCAATTTCAATAGCTTCTATTCCGGGCGGTCCAGATTCAAATTTAGGATTGCTTAAAGGTAAAAGCTCAGCTCCAACAACTAAGGCACCTTCATCAGGCGTATCTGGATATGGATCTCCAACCTCAAGCTTGACACCGGCAATAACCTGAGTTTCTCCAATAGTAATCATTGCACTGCCTTCAGTAGATTTTGAAGAAACCCCATATTCTATTTTAATTGGTTTTCTATACTCAAGCAAGGATCTTCTATCTTCCCTCATGTCCATATCAAGCAAAGAAGCAATATGCTCTTTAATTATTTTCATTTTAAATATTTCTCCTTTAGTGCCTTTTGTTGAATCTTGCAAATTTCCCTGCAAGCTTTGATTCCATATTCAATTGCTTGTTTTAATTCTTCTTTTTTGATTAAGCCATCAAGCTGCAATAGAGTAATCTCTCCTTTCCTTGACATTACAGCTAATGGGATGTCAACGCTTCCTTCTTCATGATCCTCTTCTTTCTTAGTTAAATCAACCACTATTGTTCCGCCAACTTTCCCAACAGACACTGAGCTTATTAGATCTTTCATTGGAATTCCTGCATCTGCAAGAGCCATAGCTGCAGCACAAATTCCAGCGCACCTAGTTCCAGAATCTGTTTGCAATAATTCAATAAAAACGTCAATAACAGCTCCAGGATGTTGATCTAAGTTCAAAACAGAAATCAAAGCCTTTTCAGTTACTAAAGAAATCTCCCTTGATCTTCTGCTAGGTCCTGGCTTGACTCTTTCTCCAGAACCAGAAAAACTCATTAAATTGTAATTAACTCTTAACACAGCTTTTTCAGGATTTTGCAAGAATTTTGGATGTAATTCGCGAGGCCCATAAACAGCAGCTAATGCAATTGTCTTTCCAATCCTGAACATTGCACTTCCATCTGCTCTTTTTATTACTCCAGTTTTAGCTTCTATTTCTCTAAGCTCATCAAATTTCCTATTGTCAAATCTTTTTTTGTACATTTTTTAATTTCTCCTGGTTCAATTTCTCCTCTAAAAACTTTGCAATCTCATCTGTCAATCCTTCTTTATGAGATTCTTTATTTATCTTTTCAATAGCTCCTACTGCTATCAACTCATTTTCAGGATTTCCTTGAATCCATGCAAAGCCATTTTGGCCAACAATAATTCTGCAACCAGTTTTATCTTTTATTAAGGATATCATACTGCCTTGTTTTCCTATTATGCGTGGAACTTTTGATGAATCCACTTTCAAAATTTTCCCAGCGCCTAATTTTCTAGAACCAGGGCCTTTCATGCTTAATTCAATTGCAGATCTAGTAACATTGCTTACTTTAGCGACTATGTAATCTCCATAAGTATAGAATTGAGATAAATCAGCACCTTTCTCAACATACTCTGTTGCTTCTCTTACTGACAAGACAGCATTATTAGCGCATCCAATATCAATATACCAGTTATTAAAACTCATGTCTAGAATTTTTCCAATAACAGTGTCCCCTTCTTTAGGAGAGTATCTTCCATTCAAGGGAATTACTTTAATTAGCCTATTACTTAAAGTGAAGATCCCAACAACATTTGAAATTATCTTTTCAGAATCTCTATAGCATCCTGTACTTGGTAAGTAGTCCATTCCAGAAGCTAATTCTTGCCCAGGCACAACAATTTCCTTTTCCTTAACAAACAATTCTCCCATTTTTATCACATGAACTTA
>CAZCNK010000004.1:27381-32978 GCA_964500345.1 Candidatus Woesearchaeota archaeon
ATTCTATTTTTTATTTTCTGTTTTCAACTACTATTTTCAAGGTCTATTTCAATTATTTTACTTTCAATATTTTGCTTTCAACTTCTCCATGACTTATTTTATTCAGCTCATTAAAAAACTCATCTTGAATTCCAGCTGGGATCTCAACAACAGCAACTAAGCTTCCATCATTCTGCCATTCATCCTTTATCATATTGTATCTCTTCAAAACACTAAAGCTTTGACCAGCATAATTAGCTGGTATCTTAACGGCAATTTCATGAGTCTCGAACCGTATTGGAATTATTATTTTAATCTTCCTCAACACATCTTCAACTTGCTCTTCTGCACTCTTAAACTCATCAATATGAATCTTGGCCTCGTTCATTGCGTTTTCAATCCTTTGAGGCGGATGAGGCAATCCAGTTTGAGGGTCAATTGCATTTCTATGAATTATATTTATGACTTGCTTTCTTTTTTCTTCTCTTAGTCTATCTCTATGCTTCGTTGTTAATTGCACCTCTCCTTCTTTGATAATAATCTCAGCTATTTTCCTTGTGTCTTCAATCTTGAATATTTTTTTAATTTCATTTAAAGGAGCCTTATCTCCTTTCTTAACATCTTTAAATATCTCATCAGTTGCAACAATCTCGTCTATTGGTATTGCTTTACCAGCTCTATGCTCCAAAGCCTTGTCGCAATCGACTAATATTTCAAAGTTTATTCCCTCTCTTTTCAATCTCGCAATCACAGCTTCATCAACACTTACCATTTTATCCAATTTCTATTTTCAAATCTTGATTTTAAGTTTAAAAAATTAATTATTTTAATTTATTAAAATCATCTTTTGTATATCTTGTAAACTTTTTCTCATCTAATCTGATAAAAGCTCCATCTAATCTCTCAATCCAAAAATCTTTGCCAAGGGTTTTTTTCAAAACTGAAACAGCTAACTTTAAACCCTCATCTAAACTCATAGTTTCTTTATATTCTTTATTCAAGATTTCTTTAGCCTCATTCTCTGTTTCTCCAATTGCAGTTGCTTTGTATTCAAAAAATATTCCAGTTGGATCTGTAATAAATAAATGCGGTTTTTCTCCTACTCCAATGAACATAATTGAGACTCCAAATGGCCTAGCTCCTCCAACTTGCGTGTAAAGTTGTTTTAGATCACAAATATCTTTAACTAAAGAAGCTGTTGTAATTGGCTCACCATAAGTAACTCTATGCTGTTGAGCTAATACTTGAGCTCGCTCAATTAATATCCTACCGTCGCTTAAAATTCCAGACGCAGTTGCTCCAATATGATCATCAACCTGAAATACTTTTTCAACGCTTTGAGAAACAATTAATTTTTCAGTAACTCTTTTATCTGCTACAAGCAAAACACCATCCCTGCAAACAATTCCAATTGCGGTTGTTCCTTGCTTAACAGTCTTTTTAGCATACTCTACTTGTAATAATCTTCCATCTGGACTAAACATAATGCTAGTTCTATCATAACCCATTGCTTGGTGGCTTATATCTTCTGGTTGCATTTTAAGACCTCCTATTTTTTAAAAAAATGATTAAGATGATAAGTATCTTTGTTTTGCTTTTTTTAATATCCCTGATATTCCAATAGTTCTTATTAACACCTTATTTCCATTGATTTCTTTAACAAGTGAAATTCCAGTTCTAACTTCATCAATAAATCGATTGCTAATCCTTATTATTCCCTTATTTTGCGCTTTATTTTTTATGTCGTTAATAAACATTGGAGAAGCTTTAGCGTAGCCTAATTCTCCTAAAAATCTCAACAAATTTGATTTAATAGCCTTATTAACATCATTTATACTGATATTCTCCATTTTATCTTTTAATAACTCATAAACTATATACCTTCTCTTCTCCTTTAAGCTTGGCAAAAAGTTTTTAATTTTGCTCACCCTGAGAAAAAAGCTCTTCTTTTCTCTCTCGTACATATTTGCATAGCAGCAAGTATTTATAAAGGTTTCGCAGTTCGCAACTTTAACAGGGTTAAGTATGAGATTGGCGCAATCATAATTCTTTGCTTATTTTTATGTGAACAATTGTAGGTTTTGGATAACAAACTTACTGGAAGATTACCTGAGAAAAGAGGATGTGGCCAAGGAAAAATGCGTAACTAATTTAAATGTTACTTTCTGCTTATAAATTATGAAAATAGCCATTCTTGGAGGGGGAAGTTTTGGGACAGCTCTAGCTATTCACCTCTCAAAAAATAATCATGATATTAAGATATGGGAGTTTTTTGAATCTCAAGCTAGAGAAATGCAAGACAAGAGAATTTGTCCTTTACTACCAGATGTTAAGATTCCTAATGAAATCTTTATATCTTCTAAAATGCAAGAAATCATTCCAAGTAGTGATTTAATTTTTATTGCTGTGATTTCTAATAAAGTTGAGTCAGCTATTGAGAAGGCTAAAAATTTTATAAAAAATCAGCCTATTATAATTTGTTCAAAGGGTTTTGCTGGAGAGATTAGATTATTAAGTGAAATGATAGAAGAAAAAATAAAAAATAATGTTTATTGTTTATATGGCCCCACACATGCTGAGGAATTATCAAGAGGAATTTTTAGCGGGATTGTTCTAGCCAGTAAAAATAGGGATGATGAGGAAAGGATAAAGATAAAAAAAGCTGTTGAAAATGAAAATCTTAAAGTTGAATTAGGTGATGATATCACAGGTGTTCAGGTTTGTGCTGCCTTGAAAAATGCTCTTGCTATTTTTATTGGAATTATTGATGGCATCAATCTAGGAGATAATACAAAAGCATATGCAATAATAAAAGGTTTAGAAGAAATTAAAGATATTGGCTTAAGATTTGGTGCAAAAGAAGAAACCTTTTATGGATTGGCAGGTATTGGGGATATCATTGTTACTTGTTTAAGTAAACACTCTAGAAATAGATATTTAGGACAAGAAATTGGAAAAGGTAGAAAATTAAATGAAATTTTAAAGGAAATGAAAATGGTGGCTGAAGGTGTTGATGCTGCTAAAACTGTTCCATTGATTGAGAAGAAATTTAATTTGAAATTACCAATATTGGGAGGCTTGTATAACATCTTAATTGAAGAAAAAAATCCTAGAGAAATATTAAAAGATTTATGATATAAAGTTCAAAAGTTACTAAATTATGGAACACGTTGCAATCCTCATACTAAAAGAAATTAGAAATTGAGAAGAATTATTTAAATAATGAAAAAAATTAAAGAATCTATGGAACCAAAAATTAATGCCATAATTTTTGATGTGGGAGGTGTTTTATTTTTAGTCAAAGGCAATAGAAAGGAGAAACATCTTTTATCTTCATTCAGAGAAGCGTGTTTATTGTTGAAAGAATTTGGTGTGAATGTATCAAAGTCTTTAAAGGCCTTGTTTGATATTTATATAAAATCTTCAAGAGGAGATATGTCTAAGGAAAAAACAATGAATTTAATGTCTAAAGAATTAGGTATCTCTCCAAAAAAATTAGAAAAATTATTTCGGCAAGTTTATAGAGACAACACGGTAGAGAACAAGGAACTATATGATTGTGTTTTAAAGTTAAAAAAGATAGGATATAAAATAGGAATTTTATCCACTCAATTTCATTTATCTAAGGATATTTTGATACCTGAAAAATACTACCAAAATTTTGATGCTTTGGAAATTTCATGTGAGGATAAATTAAGAAAACCAGATAAAAAAGCATTTAAATTAATTCTTCAAAGACTCAAAGTTAAACCAGAGGAATCTGTTTTTGTAGATGATAAACAAGAAAATTTAGATACTGCAGAAGATTTAGGGATGAAGACGGTTCTTTTTAAAAATAATGAACAATTTTTTTTAGATTTAAGAAGATTAGGAATTAAACAAAAACTACAGTCCCTAACTTAGTCCTTCGTACAAATAGTCCGCTTCGCAGTTATTTTATAATCGGCGACAATAAGATTTTTAATACCAAATAATTTAGTAAAATGGTATGAAAAAAAGACCATTCATCAACAGAATCCTTAATATTCCTGATGAAAAGCAATTTACAATTTCTTTAGTTGCTAGTTATTTTGTAGCAGCTTTAGTCATTTTTTTCGAATTTGTTCTCGCTTTTCTTGAGTCGAACTGGTTAAAGATTATAGTCTATATATTGGCACTCCTTGTTATTTGCATATTAGCAAAGAAACAAGTTGAAGGTTACCATGAGATTATTGGTATAGAAGAGAAAATTAAAAAAGCTAAAAGAAAGTAGTTGTCGCCCGTGCCTTACCCAAAAACTCTAACGTCTTTTTGCCCTCAGCAAGCCTCGGGTCACCTAACACACGTTAAATCAAATCGGCCTCGAGCGCCAAGTTTAAATAATACTTTCAAATATACTATAATATGAAAATTAACTTTTTTGAGGAATTTCCAAATGAAGAGAATCTATCTAAACTCAAATTAGTTGATTTTCCTTCAATAATTTATGTAGCCGCCAAGTCCCTAAAAGATTTTGAATCTGTAAGAGAAAAGGCAGGAAAGATTAATTCAAAGGTTGAATTGGCTTATTGGCCAATTTTAAATAAATCTTATTGGGTATCTCCTTTTTCCTATACTTTTGAATTAAAAGAATTGTATAAAGATTTGCTTGAAAATAAAAAAGATAAATCACTTAAAATTTTAATTGATTTAGAATTACCTTTTCTAAATAAGAAATTATTCTTAGTAAATCTATTTTCTTTTTTTAAAAATAAAAAATTGATTAAGAAAATATTTACAGATTCAAAAAAATTAAATATTGAACTTTTAACTGTAGAATATCCAATTCCAAACAAAATAGTTCAAAAGAAATTAGAGTGGTTTGGTATTTCTTATCCTATTGATAAATATCCTCACAAAAAAATCATAATGTTCTATTCTAGTATGATTAAAAATAAATTTCTTTTGAAAAAAATAAAACAATATGTTAGAAAACGTTCTGCAGGCTTGGGTAAAAATCTTCAAATAGGATTAGTAGCTATCGCTATTGGAATACTTGGAAATGAACCAATTTTAACACCAAAAAATTTGGATAGCGATTTATCTTTTTGTAAGGAACAGAAAATTGATACAGTAGTGATATTCAGACTTGGCGGCCTTAATAATTTATATCTCAAAAAAATTAAAAAATATTTGTAGTGCCCTCGCTGACTTTGGATTTTTCGGACTTCGTCCGAACGTTGCACTAAAAATCAATCCCTATCGGGAGAAACTAACAATAGTTATGTCTAATTGCTTTCTGGCGCTGGTTCTACTTTCATCACCACATATCCTAAATTGATTGTCTTTCGTTCTCCAGATAGAACCATTTCATCTTCAATAGGAATTCTGCCACTTTCGTTAATTGCTCTTTCTAAACCATCATAGAATTTTTGAGCGGATTTATCCCATTCTTCAGAGGTTGCATTGGGCAGTGGTACTGGTGCTTTTACTCCAACATTCAAGAAATAACCGTCGTCCATTGGTCTCCATGCATCAGAAAATTTATTTCCATTAAAAATATGAAAATAAACATCAGAATGTCTTCCAAAAATAAAACCACCATCAGGACATGTGGTGCAACAGCAACAAATTCATACCCTGTTTCTTTAAATCCCCAG
>CAZCNK010000005.1:0-1504 GCA_964500345.1 Candidatus Woesearchaeota archaeon
AGATGTTCTGTGTTGAGTTAGATTGAACCGCACGCCTAGTGAGAACAAAGTCTTATAAGATCTCCAAGTTTTGAAATTTCATTATTAAATAAAATGTAATCAAATTCAGAAAGTCTTCTAATAAATCCATTTGATACATTTTCATTAATAACTATTATAGATTTCAAGTTTAATTTATCTTTAAGTTTAATTAATCTGTAACTCAAAGATTCAGCCTTATCTTTGGTTTTTGACTCTGTACATTCTATAATTGTATTAATTTCAGGTAACCAAAAGTCAAAATTTAATTTACCAATAGAAGTTTCTAAAGTTTGATGCTTATTGTAATTTATTTTTAATTTCTTTAAAAAATCATCAACTTTCATCTCTTGTTTTGTAAGTTCTGATTTTTCTGCTCGCTTAAACCCTTGAATTAATCCACCATTAGAAAGTTCCCTGAATTTATTATAATTCTTCAATACCACTTTTAATGATTTCTCTCTAGGTAATTTTTTTTAATTATTTTAGCCATCCTAGAAGATTCTATAAGAGGAATGGATTTAATTTTTCCTCTTTCATACTGTGATATTGTCGCATAAGTTTTTTTTAACAAAGAACCAAATTCTGTTAAACTCTTTCCAATTAAAAATCTAAAAATTTTAATATACTGTGGGTTCTCTGCTAAAATTTTTTTGTTTATGCAATTTAGGTTATCTGTTTTTTCTAGTAATTGGTTGTATAATACTTCAATATCACTCTTTTTAGAACTTATCTTTGGCATATTACGGTTGTAGTTGGTTGAAGTTTATAAAGATTACTTAAACTTGAAGATCTATCATTCTAGACTTTTATTCTTGTCACTCCTTGTAGTGCGCCCCCGCCTATTCCTTAAAGTTTCAGTCTTGCGGCCGTACTCCCCAGGTGACAGACTTAACGCCTTCGCTACGGCACTGCACACTCTCGAAGAATGTGCAACACATAGTCTGTAGGGTTTACTGCTGGGACTACAGGGGTTTTTAGTAATGCCTAGGAGTTGATAAGAACCTAGGTTCTTATATCTAATCCCTTTCGCTCCCCCAGCCTTCGTCCCTGACCGTCGGACCCGTTCTGGACAGATGCCTCCGCTATTGGTGGTCTACCAAGGATTATAGCATTTTACCGCTTCCCAAGGTGTACCTCTGTCCCCTCCCGTTCCCTAGTTTAGTAGTATCTCTTGCGCGACGCTAGATTAAGTCCAGCGATTTCACAAAAGACTTACTGAACCGGCTACGGATAATTTAGACCCAATAAAAGTGATTCCCACTTGTGGCTCCGGGGTTACCGCTTACCGTGCTAAAAGCCGTTTAGCTTAAAACATGGCGGCTGGCACCGGTATTGCCCACCACTTATTCGTCCAGCTGCTTTTACTGGACAAAAGCTTACTCATAGAGTAAGCACTTGGAGTCCCCTTATCGCGCTTGCGCGCATTGTAAAGTTTTCGCAACTGCTGCACCCCTTAGGGCTAGGGCCCTTATCTCAGTGCACT
>CAZCNK010000005.1:1514-28003 GCA_964500345.1 Candidatus Woesearchaeota archaeon
CACCGGTCTTGCCCATCACTTATTCGCCAAACTATTTACATTTGGCAAAAGCCCACCATGTGGTGAGCACTGGGGGTCCCCCCATCACGCTTGCGCGCATTGTAAAGGATTCTAGCCTGCTGCACCCCTTAGGGCTAGGGCCCTTATCTCAGTGCCCTTCTCGGGGCTAGTACTCTCATACCCCCTACTGATCTTAGGTTTGGTGAGCTTATAAGAGCTTTTTCTTAAAAAGAAAAACCTTGAAAAAAGAATTTTCTTTCCTTAAGGTTTCTTTTCTAAAGAAAGCTTACTTTACCTCACCAACAGCCTAATCAGCCACCGACTCATCTTATGGCGTTGCCTTTAAGAAAAGAGACATTCCAGTACTCTTTTCATATCTGGTATTGTTCTCAATTTCTCGAGATTATCCCAGACCATAAGGTAGATTATCGGAGTGTTACTGAGCCTTATGCCAGGAATAAATTCCTAGACTTACATGTCTAAACCGAACTCCAATAGCAGCAACCTCCCGCAGGATAAACGGGAATCGACCGCAGAATTTTAAGAAACTATCTGACTAAGCGCACTTGTGCTTAGTAATCATAAGTTATCTCTACTAAATCTTACCCTCACTCATACTTATTGTAAGTACTCATTAAAAATATGTTCTTCATCGCTCCAAACATATTCAAAAGATAAAAATTTAGAATTTAATCTATTTAAAAAATTTTCTATCTTGAATCTTATTGTGAGTTTTATATTTATAAAGTTTTCGCAAAAATTTTTTTAGAATTTTAATGGAAGTAAAAATAAATTAAGCAACTTTACCATGCCTTTTTCTCTTTTCTCTTCTCATTCTTTTTCTCTGCCACTTCCATCTCATTTGTCTTTTCTTTTTCCATCGTCTAGAGGATCTTTTCATATATTTTTTTATTATAAGCTGTTTATAAGATTTTCTAAATTTTTTCATTAAATAAATTTATCTAAAGAGCTAATTTTTGAGTTTTCATTTCATCAAATAATTTCATATATGACTGGTAATTTTTTTCTCTTTTTAATAATCTTGATTTTTCACAGAGCCTAGCAAGAAAGGCTAAAATTTTTTCTTCAATTTTTTCTTCTTCTAGCAACCTAACAACAAATATGCTTCCTAATAAGTCCTCATCATCTTCTATTTCAATTTTCCCTTCTTTTTTGATGCTTTTTAATATGTCTTCTACAATAAATTCTGGATTTTCTAGTTTATAACTTTTTAAAATATTATTTTCCTCATTGCTTTTTAAGAAAGAAATTTTGAAATCAGCTTTGCTTTCTTTTGGATCAAAATTCAAAAGGTCTATTCTATTTATCTTTAATATTGCTTCTTTCATATTTTTATAATTTTTGTTTTATGGTAATTTTTTTGATAAATTATTTAGGTCTTTTATCACTTTTTCAGGAGTGTAAGATTTTAATTTATTTATAAGATTTTTGTCTTTTAAGTCGTTAATTGATAGGGGAATTGCAATGCCATTAACTTCATTTGGTGATTTCATATGCAGGGAGAATGGAGCTCTTGCTAGTTTTCCAGAAGGAGTCTGGCTAGGATCTATATTTATAAAATTAGATTTTTTTTCATGACCTCCACTGACATTTATCTTAGTTTTCTCTTTTATGTTATTGCAAAATCTTCCTGTAAAGCTTTCTAAAGGCGAATCTTTTGAGAAGGAGATTTCTTTATTGTAAATTGAATTGGAGATTTTATTTTTTAGCAATAGATAAACATGAAAACTTGAGCCTGTGTACATTGGGAAAATCTCGAATTTGAATTTTTTATTAAAATCTTGGTCTTGCTGTATTTCTTCAACGAGAGCAAGAGCAACTTTTTGTGTTGACTTTTGAGATAAATTTGATCTGTCTATGTCAAAGAAAATTCTCTCAATATCTTTTCCTTGACCTTCATTGTTTGTTGCATAAAATAAATTTATTAATTTTCTTGGCACAAAATAAGACCAGACTTTTTGCTCTTGTTTTGTTAGTTTTTCTCTCGCATTCTTTAAATCAAACTTTCTTAATTCAAGAAATTTTTTTGTTACTGCTTTAGGAATTTCTTCTATGAAGATGGGTTCATCTTTTGAGCCTCTCTTTAGGAAAAAGATTGTGCTTGTGATATGGGTTTTTGTTGCAATCTCTTTGTTTTTGAGAAATTTTTTTAATTCTTCAGAGACAATTGAGTAGTAAAGCAAAGTGTCTAGAAAACCGAATGGTTTTAAAATATCTTTTGAGTTTTTTGCAATATCTAAAAGCATAGATTTGTCTTGTTATTTCAATTTATATACTTTTTTAATTCTTAGATTTAATTAGATGAGATAATAATCGGCGTCCACCAAATCAATTAAATCAATCACATCCAGGATGACCGTGAAGGCAAGCCCAACCATTGCCCTTCAATCCATCTTCTCTCCAAGCACTAATAAACCATTCACCGTGTTCGCATGTCCTCCTTAATGCATATGCCGACAATTCATTTGATAGAGTAAGTTTATACAAAGTTTCGATTACTTTGTTGCAATTATATCCTCCATTAACTTCTCCCTGACGTACAATATTGCTATCATTTACAAATTGTTTATACCCCAAATCTTGAAGGTTAATTCTGTTAGGTGACGACGCTTCAATTAAACGAAGTCGCATTTCGACAGGTTCACCTCCAACGTATCTAATGGTCTTTTCACTAATGTCCGAGCCTGTCCTTTCACAACCACCTATAGTAGACATTGTAGATAAAATTGTAATTAATGCTCCATTTCGAAGATTCATTCTGTGAATTGATTATATTTCAAGGTTTAAATAACTAACGATTGTGGCTGCCTGCTCCTTACTCTCACTCGGTCTTCGTAGGCTAAATCTTTACTACCTAAAATTTCCAAGTATTCACTTTTAAAGTCGGCTCGCTCGCCTCGTTCCAGCACTGCGCTTATTGCAAGTTAGAAATCTGTGCTTGTGTTTCTACTCAGTCATCTAACGACATTAAGAGCAAGGATGATTGCTTAAATATTTGTTGCATAAAGTTTTATCACACATTGTACATTGTGTTAAATCCATTGAATCTTTTGCATGCTAAACGAGGGTGAGGAGCGATAGCGACGAAAGCGCAGTGTCCCCAAGCGGAATGAAGTAGAGCGCGGAGTTTGAGAAAACAAACCACAATATTTTTTTGGCAATTTAAACTACATCGCATTAAAAAAGTCAGTTTCTTTATTTCTATCTATTAATTTATGGGCATGTTTCATTTCTTCAGGAGTGTAAATATAGATTATTTTGAACTTTCCAGAAGTTGTTTGTTTAACATTATCGTGATGAACTTCAATAATGTGAACAAGCCCCCAATAAAGCCATTTACCATCAATATTTTGAACTAAGAAATTACGAACAGGGGGTAATTTGTATATTCTGATTTTTGGTTTATCTTTGAACTCAAATGTCTTGTCTTTAAAATCATCCGCAGTAAATGGATTTATCTTATGTTTTTCAAAATCTAAAACTTCTGGAAAACCTTGTTCTTTAGATATTTGCAATGTGTCGTTTATTTCTATGAAACTGCCCATATTATTAAGTTTAAATTGCCAAGTATTTAAATTTGTTTATTTTTTTTAAATTTCATATAATTAGTGTTAGTTTCCCTGAGCCGAAGGCGGCGAAGAGCAATTCTTGGGCGTAATCTTTATATACTTTAATATACTATCTATTAATACTATGGAAATATTTACAGCAATAATCCAAAAAGACGAAGATATGTATGTTGCTAAATGTGCAGAAGTAGGTACAGTTAGTCAAGGATATACAATCGAAGAGGCTTTAAACAACCTAAAGGAGGCAACAGAATTATACTTAGAAGAATTTCCCTTAAAAGAAAAGAGCCATCCTATCTTAACCACATTTGAGGTGGCCTAAGTTGCCGAAACTTCGGAAGATCTCTGGCAAAGAATGCATTAAGATTTTATGTAATAAATTTGGATTTCAGATTGTACGTCAAAAAGGCAGTCATATCATTCTTAAGAGAGAAACTTCTGAGGGGGCCATAGGTACAGTTGTTCCGAATCATAAAGAAATTAAAATAGGAACTTTAAAAAATGTATTAGAACTTGCGAAAATAGACATTGAAGAGTTTGAAAAGTATCTATAAGCACCCAAGATTTATTTTATCTAATGGTCTTTTACTACATTGCTTGCATTTTGGCATTTTTCACTCCATATATTAATATACGGCATAAGAATAAAAAACATATGATAAGGTAAGATATAAGCCTTTTCTTTTAAGATTAAAACATCCAAATTTTTATAAGCTCTTAAATTTAATCTATCTTTAATGAAAGAAGAAATAAGATGGCTTTGTTTTAACGATGAAGCATTTAAAAAGGCAAAAAGGGAGAGTAAATTAATACTTCTTGATTTATTTGCATCATGGTGTTATTGGTGCTCCCGTATGGAACATGATACCTATTCTAATGAAGAAATTATCAAATTTGTTAATTGGAAATTTATTCCTGTTAAAGTTGATATAGATAAGAGACCAGACTTAAAAGAAAGGTATAATTTAGGAGGCTTTCCTACAACTGCATTTCTTAATGAAAAAGGAGAATTAATTACAGGTGCAACTTATCTTCCGCCAGATCATTTTAGGATCTTGGCAGAAGAGGCAATCTCAAATAAAAACGTGAGATCTGCTACATTATTTGAAAGTAAAATTGAGTCAATAAAAGAATTATCTAAAAAATGCAACTATAAAATAGATCAAGATGTTGTAGATGAAATATTCTCTTCTTTAATAGACAACTTTGATATTGACTATGGTGGTTTTTTTATCCAGCCAAAATTTCCAGTGCCTTTTGCCATTGAGTTGATAGCTAAAGAATATGAAAAAACAAAAGATAAAAGATATTTAACAATAATTAATAAAACACTGACAGGAATGCAAGAAATCTTTGATAAAGTTGAGGGAGGTTTTTTTAGATATTCTGTGACTAGGGATTGGAAGGAGCCTCATTATGAAAAGATGCTTGATACTAATTCTTTCTTGATACAAGATTATTTAATTGGCTATCAAATTACTAAGGATGATAACTACAAAGATATTGCTATTGCTTCATTGAATTACATTCAAGAAAATTTGTTTAACAAATCATTCTTAGGAAGTCAAACAGCAGATGAAGATTATTATAAACTAAGCAAAGAAGAAAGAGTAAAGACAAATAATCCAGAAATTGACGAAACAGTTTATACAGACTGGTCATCAATGATGATATCAACTTTTTTTACAGCATTTAAAGAATTAAATAATAAAAACTATAAAGATATTGCATTAAACGCGCTAGATTTTTTAATTAATAATAATTATAAAAATAAAAATCTGAATCATTACTATGACTTGAGTTCTAGGAAAATAAATGTAAGTGGAATTTTCTCAGATTATTGTTTTTTAATAAAATCTTTAATTGAAGCTTATCAATTAACAAATAATAAAAAATACCTTGATCTTGGTATTGAATTAACAGAAATCACTATCAAAAATTTTTACGATGAGAAACATTTTGGTTTCTTTGATAAATTGGGAATAGCAAATGAAAACATTGAAATATTAAATATTAAAAATAAAGACGTAATGGAAAATTCTATTATGGCATCTAATTTGATTAAACTTTTTAACATTACTAAGAATAGAGATTATATGGAGATTGCTAAAAAAACTCTTGGTTATTTTTCATGTCAATATCAAATTTATTCTGTTCACGCATCTATTTATGCATTATCAATCATTGAACTTCTAAATAGTAAAATATAAAAGTTATTAATAATAATGATTAAATATGAATCTACTTAGGTTATACAAAAGGAGAAGAATCTTTAAAGAGACTCCAGAACCAAGAGGAAAAATAAAATTGAAAAAGGGAAAGAAGCTAATTTTTGTTGTTCATGATCACTATGCGAGAAGGCATCATCATGATTTGAGATTGGAGCATGGAGGTGTTTTAAAAAGCTGGGCTATTCCAAAATTGATTCCTGCAAATAAAAGTGAGCAACTTAAAAAAAGGCTTGCAGTTCAAACAGAAGACCATCCTTATGAATATAAATCATTTAAAGGAACAATTCCAGAGGGGCATTATGGAGCTGGCAAAGTAAAAATATGGGACAGAGGAAAATATACTCCTCTAGAATTTCAAAACAATAAAATAATCTTTATTGCAAAAGGGAAAAAATTGAATGGAGACTATTGCTTAATCAAATTCAAAGGCCAAGATAAAAATTGGCTGTTTTTTAGAAAGAAATAGTAGTAAATTAATCCACAAAACTTTATAAAGTTAATATTTTTTATAATTTTGGAGTTTTAATGAAAAATATCTTGAAAATATTACTCTTATTATTTTATTTTTTAGTTTTAATAAATTTAAGCAGCTTCGTCTTTGCTGAATGTAATATTACTCAGCCAGATTGCTCAATAAACTGGACAAATGGATGTGATGTTAGATCTAGTATGACACCACCGCCTGGGATGTATGTGTTTCCATTTGGTATTGATGTTTGTGCAGACCACATCACTTTTGATTGCCAAGGAGCCACAACATTATCTGGGAATGAGGATTTTGTTGGAGTGCATTTAAACTCAACTGACGGCGTGGCTATAAAAAATTGTGAAGTTAGATCATTTAGTACAGCCATATTTATTGTATCTTCAAAGGACACCGTAATCAATCAGAATAAACTCAAAGCAAATGACCATAATGGTGTTTTGATTAGAGAATCTAAGAACACTTTACTATCTGATAATGAAATGTCATTCAATTCCGATGGGGTTAGAGTGGATGATGTATTTGGTGGTTCTAGTGTTACTATAAAAGATAATAATATATCAAGAAATTTTATAGGGATAGAAATAGGTAGAAATTCTAATGGGACTATTATAACTAATAATAATATTATGTCTAATCAACTTGGTTCAGGAATAGGCATATTTTTAGATGTTTCTAATAATATTAGCATAATGAAAAATAACATATCATCAAACACACAGACAGGAATTCGTATTCAGAGAAGTTCCAATATAAACATTTTAGATAATAAAATAAAATTAAATGGTGAGAATGGAGTTAGAATTTTGAGTGGGACAACTACTTCTACAAACAATAAGATAATTAATAACAATATAGAATCAAATAATAGAGATGCAATTTTCTTTTTTGGCGCTAAAAATAGTACCATTGAAAAAAATATAATAAATAAAAGTGGCGGAAATGGAATTAATCTAACACTAGGATCTACGTCAAATAATATATCAGATAATGTTATAGATTCAAATACTAATAATGGGGTAGTAATTATGGAGGGGAGTTCAAGTAATAGAGTAATTAATAATGCTATTTCAAATAATGGATTAAATGGAATTGCAGTTGGTTTAATTACTTTTATTTCTGAAAAAAATAATTTTACTGGCAATATAATATTTAATAATAAGAAAGCAGGTGTTAAGATGAACTCTTCTTCATCGAATAATTTGATAAACAATACAATAATAAACAATGAAGAAGAAGGAATAAGAGTTCTTTCATCAAAATTAAATAGAATTAATAATAACACAATTCAGAACAACAGTCTTGATGGGATATCTCTTTTTAAAAGTTCATTAAACAATATGACATATAATAATATTTCAGATAATGTAGATGGCATCTCACTTACAAAATCTAATAACAATACAGTCATTAATAATACTTTATTTTTTGATAGGATATATTTAACTGACTCTAATTTCAATATTATAAAAGACAGCGAAGTAACTAAAAGTTTTAGGGAAGGAATCTATTTGAACAATTCTAATTCGAATGAATTAATCCGAAACGAGATTGAAGATACCTTTTTCTTAGATCCAGCAATTTTAATTGAGAATTCAAAATTTAATAAGCTACTTAATAATTTTATTTTTGACAATAATAGAGATGGAATTGTTCTTCTTAATTCCAGCAAGACTATTATTGAATCAAATCGTCTCTTCTTAAATGACAAGAGCATCTTTCTTAATAACTCAAACCAAAACACAATAAAATCAAATACTTTAGATGGTAGGGATGAGGATATTTTTCTAGAAAACTCTGGCCTCAACACAATTCAGTCTAATACACTAGAAGCTGGTGGAAAAAGTGCTAAAATTCTGAGATCGCACAGCAATAGTTTTACCCAAAACACTATTGAAGATGGTCTAAACTCTTTGCTTTCAAATTTAAATATCTTTACTAGCAATTTAATGGCTGGATCGAACTTTAATTCCTCAAATGACACGTTAATAGATTCAAATTTTATTGGAAGACTTAATATAGTTGATTCTTACAGAAATATTGTAAAGTTTAATGATGTAAATGACGGAGCACTATTGGCCAATTCATCAAAAAATATTATTGAAAAAAATGATTTTACTTCAAGTATTAGAGATGGAGTTATCCTTTTGGGTTCAGAAGATAATAAAATTAAATTTAATAATATTGAATCTAACAGTCTTAATGGTATTTTTCTCTCTAACTCGAGGTTTAATAATCTGCTTTCAAACAATATTAAATCTAATCAAAAAAATGGAATTAAGATAAGCGATAGTGACTCTAATTTTATTTCTTTTAACACGCTAGACAATAATTTTGATGATGGAGTAGAGATCAGCATAGATTCTGACAGCAATTCTCTTACTGGAAATGTAATCATAAAAAATAATGATAATGGAATTAGTGTTGAAGGTTTAGACTCAGATTCAGAAACTATATTTTTTAATTATGTTTGCTTTAATCAGCTTGACGATTTTAATATGGATAACTTAATTGGGCATATTGGTGATGAAAATAATTGTGATAAACCTGATGGCTGGAATGATGCAGGTACTTTTGGATGCACTTTTAGCTGTATGTTTGACTTTGGAGATGCTCCTGATCCAACTTATCCATCTCTGCTATCAAGCGATGGAGCGAGGCATCACTCAACAGCATTTGAATTTCTAGGAGATGGTGTCTCAGTAGAAACAGATGCAAAAATAATAAATCAAGATGAGTTTGATGATGGTGTTTCATTTCCAATATTAAAGCCTTTTTCAAACACTTCATTGAATATTACAATCACTGTTTTTAATAAAACCTCAGAGAAATACAATGATACATTTTTATATTTGTCTGGATGGTTTGATTGGAACAATGACGGCCAATGGTCAGAAAATGAGAGAGCATTCATGAATATTATTTCACCTTTTAATTTCACAAATGACAAGGAGACAATTAAAGTTAACTTCATTACGCCATTAATAACAAAAAAATCCATTTGGGCTAGAATAAGATTATCTTACAAGGATCCAACAAATGTCACAGGAGGTTCTGCATTTGGAGAGGTTGAAGATTATCTTGTTAATGCCACCATTTTAAACATTCCTCCAAAAAAATTCCCTCCTGGAGATAAAAACAAAACAAAATGCAGATTAGGATTCCCTTGTTAAAAAGCAATTAATAAGGCTCAAGAAAGAAAAATATCTTTTCTTTTGCTATTTTGGTTAGAAAACCTTATAAATTTTAAATCGTATTTTATTTATAATGAAAACTTGCACAGAATATCTTTGGTTTAATACAAAGAACAGAATTGAATTTGTAAATATAACAGATCAAATTGAAAGTATAGTAAAGAAAAGTGGAGTAAAAGAAGGTCTTGTCTTAGTAAATGCAATGCACATAACTGCTTCTGTTTATATTAATGATGCGGAGTCTGGTTTGATAAATGATTTCCAACAATGGCTTAAGAAGTTGGCACCAACAAATAAGGACTTGTATAAGCATAATTTGACTGGAGAAGACAATGCTTATGCACATTTGTGGAGAACAATAATGGGAAGAGACGTTACAATTGCAATTACAAATGGAAAGTTGGATTTTGGTCCGTGGGAGCAAATTTATTACGCAGAGTTTGATGGGCGGAGGAAGAAAAGGGTTTTGGTGAAGGTTATTGGAGAATCTATACGAGGATAGAAATCTTTAAATATAACTTAAACATATGTTTAAACATGGTAAAAACAATAACTATTAAGGAGGATGCATATAATGTATTGAAAAGTATGAAGAGAAAAGAAGAGAGCTTTAGTGATGTGATCTTAAAATTTAAGAATAAGGGAGAAATTTTAGAGGGTCTATTTGGGGTTTTATCTAAAGAGGGATATGCACATTCAAAGAAAAAGATTAGAGAGATAAGAGAAGAATTATCAGGAGACATTGAAAAGAGGTTATATGCCAGTGCTAGATAGTTCAGCTCTAATCGAAGTGATGGGTGGATCAGAAAAAGGAAAGGCTGTAATTAACTTGGTGAAGGATGAACCTATTAGTATTACATCTTTTTCTCTTTATGAGGTGCTTAAGGGAATAAAGGATAACGAGACTGATAAAATTGAAGGGATCAGTGTGATAGATGTTTTAGATTTTGACAAGAAATCTGCCAAAAAAAGTATTGAAATTGAAAAAAAGCTTATAAGAGATGGTAATTTAATAAATAAAATTGATATCTTCATATCTGCAATATGCATTACAAATAGTATTGCATTGATTACATTAGACCAAGATTTTAAGAAGATTAAAGAATTAAATTTTATTATAGTCTAATAAAAATTCAAAATTAGATCCGAGGCAAACAACCATCTTTTCCTTTATAAGAAGATCCTAGAATTGTTGTATTTGTTTCTTCCTGGCAAATTAATAATTTTCTAAATGCTTTCTCATTGCCATAATTTGCATCTAAAAATATGTTATAAGGAGAAGGTATTACAAATATTTTATGATCTCCAATTGTTGTTAACCATTCAATATAAACATCTCTACTCTCTCCTGCAGGAATGTCTGTTGCATTTTGACCTATTAAAATCCCATTCTCAGCTGGATCTCCATCGTAAAGTAATATTGTAGCATTATTAGCTATTCCATTTCCAATGTTATTAATATTTGCTCTAATGCTAATTGCTTCATCAGGTTTTGGCTTATTATTTGAAAAAACTATATCCTCTTTTGATAAAGTTAGGTCTGGATTTAAAGTTACAAAAGCATTTATGTCGTCTGTCAGCTGGAAATATTCATCATTAAATATGCCCGTTGCATTAACAACTATATTATAATGGCCAGAAAATATGGTATTATTGAACATATTACCATAAATTCCATCATTTGGCAAGGAATCTTGATGCAAACCATCATCAAAAAGTGAAATACTTTCAATCGATGTATCTGGTTTTCTAACAGAAGCTAAAACATTGGATTGTAGGGCTGGACTTAAGCCATCGGAAAGCTGAGCTGCTATGATTATTGGTTCGTTTGGTTCGTATATATTTTTGTTTGTTGAAGCTAAAATCGCTACAGACTTTGTCATGAAGAGTGTTATTGTATACGGGACTCCAAAAGGCAAACCTGTTCCCCTGACCTTAATTGTCCAATTACCTTGCTCCGGATCATCAAAAGTAAACCATTCTATACGAACACCATCAAATGTACCAGTCTCATAAGTAATATTTGGATAGTTTTGATATGTTGTTATGTTTATAATTTGACCGCTTGGTGTGATAAAATTTGTATAAAGATTACCCAATGTCCAATTCAATACGCTAAAGAACGAAGTGCCTGGGTTTATTTGCGCGAACGCAATCTGTTCTGAATTTGGCTGGACAAACCCGTTGAAAGATAAAACCTGGATATTGTTGCCTTGTGGCACAGTTGATGGTATTGTGCAGTCTGTTAAATTTGTTGATGATGATACTAAAAGAGAAACGATTGCATTAATTACAGTCTGGTTATTGTAATATGTTGATCCTAGCACATTTGCATGCGTCACCCCGGCTATATTGCAAGTCCCAATCAAATTCACACTGCTTTCTGGAACAATTGAATCAGTTACAATTCTATTTTTTCCACAATATGTCGGTTCTTCCAGGCAAACCAAGAACTTTTTAAATTTGTTAGCCGGTAATTCTGCCCCAGCTATGGCATGATGTAATACATTCTTTGGATTGTAGTTATTATTTAATACTGTTAAAAAATCAGAGCCAGGAATCATTTGAATTCTTGCTGTATCACCAGGATCTCCACCCTGTGCTATACCAATCAAGAAAGCAAGATCAGAATCTGCAATTGGAGCTCCTTCATTAGGAGTTCCTAACATAATTAATTTCTTAATATCATTTTGATATAAATTGCTAGTAATATAATTTCTAGTCACTAAACCACCCATTGAATGAGCTATAATATCAACTTTATCTACTCCAGTAACAATTTTTACAGCATCTATCATTAACTTCAATTGATTTTTCAAAATCCATATATCTCCATTATTCGGAATTAAAGAAAACTTAAATGATCTAATGTCATTTTTAGTAAGATCTTCCTCAAGTTCTTTCCAAATGCTTTCATTACTGTATATTCCATGAACTAATAATACTGCTCCTTTTGATGGCGGTTGTTTAGAAAGAGGTAAATAATCTGTATTGTTAGGTGAGTGAGTTAAAGCAATGTCACAGATCCCATCTAGATTAAAGTCATTGCATAGTTGACTATAACCAGAACCATTTGCTCTAGCATAAAAATTACCTCCAATATAAGGCCCACCTACAATATTATCCCCCAAACTTTGTGAAGTATTCCAAAAAGATTTACCAATTGCACTAACAGGCAAAGAATTGGTTGTATTAATTAGATTATTAAAGACATATGCCTCTGGCAGAAAATATCCTGCCCAATAAATTCCATATGAACTATTTGCAGTTGGATGAAGCGTCTTTATAATATTATTGTAAACTATACTTGAATTTCCAACATATATTCCTGGAGAGTTAATTCCTAGAGTAGTTATATTATTCCTAGAGATTGTAGAACGACTAGCAATTATTCCGATTGAGTCACTGTCGAGAGTGATAACATTATTTAATGTAATATTTGCTGTATTAGTTATGTATCCGTCTGCTAAGAAAATACCATACGATTGTGTGTATTTAGTTGTTATATTATTCATCATAATTGTATTATTTTGACTTCCTGTAATGAGTAAGCCATCAATATTTAATACAGATATTGTGTTATTAATTAGATTGTTATTATTAGAATAACTGAGACGAATCCCTGCACCTAAGACAGGATATTGAGGTGTTAGTACTATGTTATCCTTAACGTGATTATTATTGCTAAAAAGAATCTTAATTGGAAATGAATCTAACCATATAGATGATTTAACAAATAATTTTTCAAGAGTACTTGAATTTATAAAAAAAACTTGGGCGCTGTCATTTATAATGTTAGCGTTTCTAATAGTCACATTAGTTAAATTTACAACAATTAATCCTCCTAATGTATCACCAGATAAGTCAATAACTTCATTATTTAGGTTTTTAAAATAAAATATAGGTTTTCCATTGCCAGTATTGTTTTCGATATTGTTTATAAGATAATCTAAACCAGAATCTGGAAAAAAAATTTTATAACCTCTTGGAGAACTGAGCTTATTCCAAGTAACGGTTGAATTTTTGTTATTCGAAAAAAAGTATATACATTTATTAGAACAAGAAATTGAATTGTTAGAGATTATACTGTTCCTTGAGTTTGTTAGCGTTATACTACCACCCGATATATTATTTGCTGAGATTAAATTTTCAAAGAGCAAATATTCATTAGGAGTATCTCCAATTGTTATGCCACCCATATTACCAGATATCTGATTGCCTAAAAGTTTATTGTTGTTTGAAGATTGTTGTAAAAAAATTCCAGGACCAGACCATGTACTAGTAGTGTTAAGATTTTTGATCTTATTTAATAAAACTGAATTATTATCCCCACCACGTATTCTAATACCACCTGCAATACCATACAATGATGGAATATTAATTGTAATAGTATTATTATATAAAACTGTATCCTTTGAGAATAACAAATCAATTAAAAATTGAGAGTCAGAAGAAACAGGCCATGAGATATTTATATTGTTATGAGACACTTCGCTATTAATTACAGTTCTTAATATAATCGCAGGATAATCTTTTGTGGTACTACTTCCCTTTTTCAAATTACAACTTTTTATAGTCACATTTTTACGAATGAGAAAAGAATTAATAGCACTAATGCCAGAATCTCCAACCAAATTGGAGTATACAATTGTCTTATCTTTACAATCTAAAAAAACATCACCAGAAGTTATATTAAAACACATTCCAGGACTTGAAACATCGGTTGTTAAGTAGTAATTGCCAGGATTGGTTATATTTCCGCATGATGATAAAGGAATATCTTGAGCTGAACTTGTTTTTATTACTAAAAAGAATAAAATAAATAGCCAACAAATTATTAATATTTTTTTCATTTATATCCTTACAGTTAACAAACTTAAAAAACTTTCGCCTTTGCGCATTTGTGTCTTTATTCACCATTATATTCATAACCATTAATTTTTTAAACTTTAGCATCAATCTAATCTTATGACAAATTTAGTGTTGTTAAGTACATCCTATAGGGTTCCTGAAACTGTTTTGGATAATTCTTTTTTTGGAAATATTCCTGAGCTAAATACAACAGAACAGTGGATTTTAGAAAGAACCGGGATTAGAGAAAGAAGAAGGGCAAGGAATCATGAAGAATTTTTAGGATTGGTTAAAGAGGCTGTAGATGAATCTTTGGATGCTGCGAGATTAGATCCTCAAGATTTAGAAGGAATTATAGTGTCTACTGTAACCCATCAAAGAGAAAGCACTTTTCCATCTCTAGCTTGTAGATTACAAAGAGAAATAACATCTGAGATTTTAAGATACTGTGTTGATTTATCCTTTAATGAGGCAGGAGAAGATATTGCTGCAGAGCTAGGTAAAAATTTAGCTTTATCTGGCAATTACCTCGTTACAAATGAAACCAGATTTCAGGAACTAATGAGATTAAGTCCAGAGGAAAGGAAAAAAATTTCTGTAAAGGATTTGGGTCTAATTGTTGGCCATAAGGGTGGCAGTTTAGAAGGAGTTTTGTTAACAAGAACTAGAAAAGATGATGATTGCGAGACTTTGGCAGATTTTATTAGAGATTATTTAGGCGCTAAAAGTGTAAAATATTGCTTTGATATATCTGCTGCATGCGCTGGCTTTCCAATATCCCTAGCCTTTGCCTCTAAGCTAAATAAAGGCGGTTATTGGTTGATTGTTGCGGCAGAAAATTTGACAAGAATAACTGATTATACTGACAGAAACAATTGCTTTTTATTTGGAGATGGAATTGGAGTTGCAGTTCTAGGAAATTCTTTTGGGGATTCTATTGCAGAAGGAATTGTTGCCTCATACGGATCTTCAGATCCTTTTAATGGCAAGGCAGATGCAATTTGGAAAGATGAAAAAGGATTTTTAAGAATGCCAAATGGAAGGATGGTTTTTAATGATGCAGTAAGAAGCATGAAAATGGCATTTGATTATATAATAAGCCGAACTGGTTGGAGAAAAGAAGAGATTATCTTAAACCCACATCCAGCAAATGGGAGAATAACGTCTGCACTTAGTCAAAGATTGTGTAATGTAAGATGTGTTTTGGACTACATTGATATATATGGAAATCCATCAACTGCTGGCACGGCAATTGCCCTTGCGAAGGGCATAGAGGAGGGAAAAATTACCAGGGAAAGTGATATAGCCATAGTTGCTTTTGGTTCTGGTTTTGTGACAGGAGCTGTTGGAATAAGATATTAAACTTATTTTTAAGAAAGACAATAGATAAGCGAAAGATTTTTAAAATTTGTTCTATCTTAGTTATGTATGATCTTAAGAACTTCTTCAATACAAGGAATTCAATTAGTCGGAAATGAACTAAGAGAAAATGTAGTGATTAGAGACTGTAGCAGGGCTAGTTTTTATATGAAAAATAGGGTCGAATTATCAGATTCCATTTTTCCAAAAATGTTTGAAGAGGGTGAAGAGGTTTTATTGCATATTGAAGATAGAACTCAAGGAAGACCTCGTAGGTACCCTGAACCGTTGGTTGTAAGTGCAGAGGTTTTTTATAGGTCACAGGAAAAAGCAGTTGTTATAACTATTGGCACCGAATATGAAAAAGGATCATTAAGAGATGATTTAGGATACTTGGAAAGAATTTGGTCAGAAGATTGTGGTCTATATGAAGTATATTTAGAAAGAAGAGTAGATAAAGCTCTTCTTCTTGAGAGTAGGGTTTCTAGGTAAAAATTAAGTCATTATCTTTATTACGTCCTTATTTTTTAAGATGTAATCTTTTCCCAACTTCTTTTTTGTTCTGCAGTCTACTGCTCCCTTGAATTTTTTTCCTATATCAGTATGAATTGCATAAGCCAAATCCAAAGCTGTGGAATTATTTGGCATTATAAATGCGTCTGGTAAAACATTATTTGATTTGTCTGTAAGCTTATTTTCATTTTCAACAGGGTAAGATGTAATGCAATTTAGAATTTGAAAAACAGCATAATTTAAAACACCTTGAACTCCGGTTGATCCGAATTTATTAAGAAAATTTTCAATAGACTTTAAAGCGTTTAATTGCGATTCATTTAATTTTGAGATTATTTTGAAATTATTTTCTTCTGGAATGTAATTTATTAAATTATTTTTTGCTGCAAGCCTTAGCATCAGTTCAAATTCTGCTGAACAAGAAATTATTTTATAATCTGGGAATTCTTTTTTTAATTTTTCTAAATTTTTATCTGAGAGTTCTAAATCAGACTTATTTGCTGCAATTACTAATGGCTTGGATTTTTTTCTGATTGTGGAAGCAAGTTTAAAAATCTCTTCATCAGTCCACTTTGTTATTTGTGTTGAGAATTCTTTTATAGCCTCTTTTATAGTTTCTTCATCAACTTTTAATCCTGACAGCTGCTTTAGCAAGGCTTTTTCTAGAGGCAGTTTTTTCATTTGAGTTGTTTTTGAAAACTTATCCCAGCCCTTTTTTATTATTTGAAAGAAAAACATATCTAATTCTTTTTCTAGAAATTTTATATCATCAGCTGGATTATAAGAGCCTTGTTTAACTTGAACTCCTTTTTCATTTGTTGATCCAGAGATGTCGATGACTAAAATTAAAGCATCTGCTGGTATTAAATCATTTAGAAATTCGTTCCCCATTCCTTTGCCTAGATGAGCATCTGGAACTAGACCAGCTACATCTAGAAGTTGAATTGGGATAAATCTTTTTGAGTTTATGCAGAAGCCGAATCTTGGATTACACTTTAGATTAAATTCTTTTTCTGGGCAATCTACTTTTACGTATGCGATTCCTGAATTTGGCTTGATAGTTGTGAAAGGATAGTTTGCTATTTCAACTTCTGCTAAAGTAGATGATTTGAAAAAAGTTGATTTTCCTGTGTTTGCTTTTCCAACTAACCCGATTAACATGATTTTTTTCTAATTTACTAATTTAAAAACTTTTAGAATTTGCGAATAATCCTTTGAAGTCTGAAATTTTTTGTGTGAAAAAATGTTTTTGAAATTTTTTTAAAATAGAAAATTATATAAAGAAAAAAACATTGAAAATATTAGAAAAAATTGGAGAAATTCGGAGAAATCTGATTTTTTTATAATGGAGGTGCAGTAAATGGCAAGAAAAAAGAGAAGAAGATAAATTTTTTCTTCAAAAATAATTTTTTTCTTTCTTTTTTTATTTTTATGAAAACTAATTAGAAATTTCATATCCTTAAAATTCTATATTTAAATCTCAATGGAAAGATTTTTATTTTTATCTATCATTACTAGATTATGTTAAGAAATAGAACTGCGAGGGATTTTATTGATGGAGATTTAGTTAAAGCTGTAGAAAGAGGTCAAATTAAATCAGTAGACAAGATAGGTTTAGATCCTTATAGAAACTCGCTAAAAATACTAAATGAACAAAGAGGAATAGATTTTATTGTTGATGCAAATTTTTTTCAGCCAGTTATTCTTAATTTTTGGTATGAAAAAGATGGCATGACAAGATTTTGTTTTCTTAATCTTGATGGTGCTTTTAGATGCCTGATAAGACTTGCGTCACTTGATGAGTATGATGAAGAATGGGATCATTTAGTTAGGACCAGCAATGAGTACTCGATATTTCTAGAACAATTATTGAAATCTGAAAATCTGCTGTTAGCTAGAGAAAATTATGAAGAGATTTTAAGACATTTTCAAAATAATTCTGAGCTATCGCGAATAGTGCAATTAGCAAGGCATCATGGAGATCAGGAAGGATCTTCAAGGCTGGAGTATAAAAGAAGATTTCGCCTAAGGTGGTATGATATTTTAAAAAAGTTTCCTACTGCGAGAATTTTAGAAAGAAGAAATGATGATTTGGAGAGAAGAGTTAGAGAAGTTGTAGAATTAACAGCTGTAGAGGGGAGGCATCAAGCTGGAGATGAAGACAAATGGTTGATTGTTAAATCTATTGAAAGGGCTTTGATGAATGAGTCAACGGTGTGGTTATTATCTAATGATATGGGCATTCAAAGTTTATTTAAATCTTTAGCCATTAATTATAGAGATAGACAAGAATTTTTTGCAACTCTCAAAATTCCACCAAGAAGTTTTAGAGTCGAGTCATATATAGACTATTTTAATCCATCTCAAAATCAATACAATCTTACAAGGCTTGGTTTTTTAAATTACCATAGGATCTAGTAAATTGATTCAATCTCAAAATCAATTTCAAAATATTTAAATATACAAAACTCATTCTTAAAGTAGAGGTGTTTGAGTTTTGAATCAAAATTTAACCATATTAATAGCATTAACGATATTGTGGCTAGGATTTTTTTCTAGTAGTGCTGTTAGGGAAATAACTGGGGAGATTGTTAGAAAGTGTAGCGATAGTGATGATATTAATTTCTTTACTAGAGGAGAGGTGATTGTTGAGGATCAGAAATTAAGTGATGTTTGCGATAGAGAGATATTAACTGAGTTTTATTGCGAGGCTGGATTTTTGAAATTTAGGAATTATAGATGCCCATTTGGGTGCAAAGATGGGGTGTGTGTTGAGAGCTTGCCTTTAGAAAGAGATGAAACTGGTTTTGTGGAAGAGGAGAAAAGTTATAAAATAGGATCTAGACAGAATGCTTTGGAGATCAATGAAAATTTAGGTGATGTGACTCCTGTGCTGAGTAAGGATGATTTTAAGGCTCTTGCAGGAGGTGTTGTAAGCACGTCTAGCGGCTCAACTAGATATGACCAATATTTAAGATTTAAGGATAATGATTTTAATTCTGGGAAAATTATCTTTGCAGAAGATGAAAGGAATGAAGTTGGTGATTTTCTCTATTTCGAGAAAAACAAGGACATTTTTGAATATGCTATAGATTTTGGGGATGGATTTTCTTCTTCTATTAAGAGTAATGAATTGGTTGATTTGGAAGATGAAAAATTGAATTTGTTTGGTAAACGATATTATGTGTCAGACACTAAATTAGACGGAAACAAGGTTAGACTTAGGCTTATGGGAGGGGATTTTTTTGATGAGATTGAAGAAGGAGAGAGAAGAATTTATAGTGTTGATGGAAGGGGGATTGAGATTAGTGTTAATGGAATTGATGATGAAAATGAAAGGGTGAATTTAGGCATAAATGGAAAGAACTTTTTGCTAGAGAAGGGGGAGTATGAGGCTTATAACAGTGAGATTTTTGGGATTTCTAATGTTTTTGTTAATGAAGCTTTAGAGAGTAGTGATTTTATTGAATTTTTTATTGGAGCAGAGATTATTGATATTGAGGATAATTACAATGATGATAAATTTAGTCAAGGAGTGAAGATAAATGGAGATTCAGTAAGTGACTCTTATGTAAAAATAAAAGCTGTTAAGATTGGTAATGAATTAAAAATTTCTTCTATTAAATATAGAGTTAGGGCAAATCCAGATATTTATATTGAGGAAAAGGGAAGATTATCTGAGTATATAAGGAATAAAGAGTCTTTGATTGGGGGTTTTGATATAATTTATAATGGTGCTAGGAGTGATAGAGGAATTACAAATATAAATTTTGATCCTTCCGGGAATAAATATAGATTGAGTTTTGTAAATAATAAGGATCAGGATTATAATTTAGATTTCGTTGTTAATAATAATGGAAATTTAGAGTTGGGAAATGAGAATGAGGATTTTCATTTCATTGAAGGAACTAGCAATACAAATTTTATTGTTAAGAAAAATGATTTTTTTGTTTTGAGCAGTGAGAATGATGCTAATGGGGTTTCTAATGTTTTGAGATATAGGGGAATTGATACAAATAATAAGATTTTGAGTTTTGATGATTTAGATTCTGGATTAAAAGAGATTGTGTATAGTGGTAGTGAAGGCGATGGAAGTGGAAATTTAGTTGTGAGTGGAAATAGTTATAGTGTTTATGTTGGAAGTAGTCCCGATTATAACTTGGCTATTGATCTGGATGGTGATGGAATTGTTAATGGGAGAGAGGTGAATATTGTTGTTAAAGGAGGTGGTTTAATTGATCTTGGTTCTAGTATAAATCCGAATAATGATTTTGATGTGACTTTAAAAACTTTAGCTAAGAGATTTGTTGATGTTGGCAGTGATGAGATAATTACAATTAATGTTAAGAAGAGTGGAAGTAATATTGATGTTGATATTCCTAGCCAGTCAAGTTTAACAATTGAAAGTGAAAATGGTAAAAAAACTGGATTAAGTAATTATGGTGTTTATTATGTGCAAGATGTGAATGATGGTGCTGATGAACTTTTAATTAGATATCCTAGCTCTCAACTTGTTGGAGATGTTGAGGTTGTTTTTTCTGGAGAAAGGGCTAGTGGGATTTATGAGGCTGAAAGTGAGGTATTAGAGGAGCAAGAAATTAATGAAAGAGAGATATATGCAGACAGCCAGCAAGAGATTGAATATATTGAGGAAGAGCAACCTGGTGAGGTTGAAAGTGAGGTTTATAAAGGAAAAATTGAAGAACCAAGGCTTGGATTTTGGAAGGAATTACTGAATTTGATTTTAGAAATATTTAAATAGTCAATCTGTTTACACTTATTTAAAGATTAATAATATAATGGAGGTTGATGTTTATGAGACCAAACGTACTGAAGGGTAAAAAAGGAGCTACATCAGGGAGAAATCCTGGACCAAGAAAAATCCCGCAAGCGGGAGGAAGATTATCTACATGGCGTAGAAAGAGGAGATAAATAGTCTCCAAAAGTTTTAAAAGAGAATAAAATCTATTTCTTTTTAATTGGGCCCGTAGCTTAGCCTGGTTAGAGCATCAGTCTTATATGACATAGTCAGGTAGAAATGGTAAGCTAAGACAGCTGAATAGTAGAATAAAAAACTATGCTGAAAGGGTCGTCGGTTCAAAAATAAGAAACCTAGGTTTCTTATGAACTTCCTAGGTAGATTATGGAGATTCCGATCGGGCCCACTTTATTAAAAATAAAAACAAAAAAAAGAAAAAAAGAGGAAAATGAGCTATATACAATATTTCTTAAGCGAAGTTTATCCAAGATCTATTGAAATTTTAGTAAGTCCGTGGCTAGCTAGAAATACATTCTGGTTTATTTTATCGATAATCTTCATAGTAATTTTAATTGATCTTTACTTTGGCAGGTATAAATCAGAAGAAATTGGCTGGAATACTGCATTCGGAAACTCAATATCTTTATTTTGGATCTCCATAATTATCTTCAGATTTATAATTCAAAATAATCCAATTAAAACAATTCTTTCAAATGAAATTATTTTCAAAAAAGCTGTCATAGCAAGCATATTGACAATTTGGGTCTTATTATTAATCTATTTCAATTTTTTCCGCATTCTGCCGAAAAAATTTGCTTTCTTAATATCCTCAGCTAATTTTACATATCCTTTAGCTTATGTAGCTATTTCAGTAATCTTTGGTGATTTTATTTTAGACAGAACAACCTTCTTTGCAGCAATATTGCTATTCCTTTTAATATTATTATTCTTATATTTAATCAGAGACTGCGTACCAACATCAAAGGCAAGCGAACTTATTCTAGCGAAAATAGAACATCAGAAACAAGAAGAAAGAGAAATTAAAAAAGAAATGTTGAAGAAAAAGATAAATGAATCTCTTCAAAAGCTACATTTAAAAAAATAAATCTATAATTTTTATGTTCCTTTTTAGAAAACTATTCCCAGATAGATTTAAATATAATTCTTTATGCAATTTTCATATGCCCCGGTAGTCTAGTCCGGTCACATTTAACATTATTTGCTGGAGAAGGATTCCGGCTTTTCGAGCCAGAGACACGGGTTCAAAAATAAGGATTTCATCCTTATCAACCTTAGATAAGGGTTATACCCTTTTCAAACCTGCTAGGAGGTGTCGGAACGTAAGTTCTGACTTTGAAAATCCCGTCCGGGGCATATGAACTTTTTAAAACAAAACAAAATGATATGTTTAGGAATTGAGTCAACTGCGCATACCTTTGGAGCTTCTGTAGTAACATCAAAAAGAAAAATCTTGTCTGATATAAGAGATATGTATAGAAAGGAGAAAGGAGGGATTATACCAAGTGAGGCTGCTCAGCATCATGAATTAGTTTGTAGAAAGGTAATAAGAGAAGCAATTGAAAAATCTGGTGTTGAGAAAATTGATTTTGTTTCTTATTCAAGAGGGCCTGGATTAGGTCCTTGCTTGCATGTTGGAATTAAAGTGGCTAAGGAGATTGCTAAGGATTTAAATGCAGAGTTAATTGGTGTTAATCACGCAATAGCTCATTTAACTTCTGGGCATCTTTTTACAAAAGCAGAGTATCCTATTTATCTTTATTTGAGCGGGGCAAATACCCAGATTATTGCGCTTGAGGAAAAGAGATTTAGAATTTTTGGAGAAACTCTTGATATTGCTTTGGGAAATGCTCTTGACAAATTTGGCAGGATAATTGGATTGGGATTTCCAGCTGGCCCAAAAATTGAAGAGCTTGCGAAACTTGGAAAATATATTGAATTGCCATATGTCGTAAAGGGAATGGATATATCTTTAGCTGGATTAATTACAAAGGTAGAGAGTTTATTTAAATCAGGAATTAAAAAAGAAGATTTGTGTTTTTCTTTACAAGAGACTGCTTTTGCTATGATAACTGAAGTTACAGAAAGAGCACTTGCGCATACAAAAAAAGATGAAGTAGTTCTAATCGGTGGGGTTGCGGCAAATCAGCGCTTATGCAATATGTTAGACATTATGTGTAAAGAAAGAAATTGTAATTTTTATGCAGTTCCCTTAAAATATAGTGGAGATAACGGTGTGATTATATCATTTCAAGGAGTATTAGAATATCTTGCAGGCAGGAGACAATCTAATTTTGATATAAATCCATACGAGAGAGTTGATGATATCGAAGTTTTTTGGAGTTATTAGGGTAGTAAATATTATATTATCTCTTTAACTAACTTTTTTCGATTTCTTAAGATTAAGCCGCTTTTGGTTAATCTCATCAGGGGTAGTTATTTATTACTTTTGTACTTCAAAGACATTGTTTATATTGCTAACAAAAAAAGTTAAAAAGAGCTCTTATACTGGTAGTACCAACAATGTTGGTATAACCAACCGAAAAGTATTTAAACAGTTAGATTGTTGGTATAATTAACATGAGTGAAGAATTGATTGATATAATTAAAAGCCTCAAAAATTCAGCAGATATATTATATAAAACAAAAGATTTTACTTCAGCAACAATACTTTATTTTAAGCTCCTATTTTTAGTTCTTGACCATATAATCCTTAAAGAAAAAGGTACAACGCCAAAAGATCATACTGAAAGATTCAGAGTTTTGCAATTAAACTTTCCGAGTTTGTATTTAGTATTAGATAAGTATTATCCTGTCTATAGAGACACATATTCCTTAATTATAAATAAAGAAATTTGTGATGAGATTAAAGAAAATGTTAATAAAATTATTAAAGAATATAAAATTGATATCTAAAATAAAATCCTTTTATAATAAAAATAAGGAGAATATACTAGATATAATAATATTTGGTTCCTCAGTAAGAGGAAAAGAAAAACCAGAGGATGTAGATTTGTTGATTATTTTTAAGGATGAAGTTATTTTGGACTTAAGCTATAGTTTAAGAAAGATGATAGAAAATTTTAGTTACAATGTCGAAATTATCTCTAAAAAATATGATGAAATATTTTCTCCTAATTTTATGGCAAGGGAATCAATTTTATCAGAGGGAATTAGTGTTATATATAATAAGAGTATTTCTGAAGGATTAGGTTATTCAAATTTTATTTTATTTAAATATAATCTCAAAGGATTTTCTAAATCCAATAGAATGAGATTTTATTATAGTTTGTATGGCAGAGATAAAAAAAGTGGTATATTAAATAATTTAAGTTTAATAAAATTTTCAGATACAATTTTAATTTCGCCTATTGACAAATCTGAATTGGCAAAAGAATTTCTTGAAAATTGGAAAATTGAATATTTAGAAATACCAATATTAATTCCAACTAGAATTATTAAAATTAAAATATTTAAAAAATCTTAATAACTTTTAATAGTTTTAAGACCATACCACTTTAATGATTTTAATATACTTAAAAAATAAATTTTATCCTCTAACAAAAACTAGAGAAAGACCAGGCTCGTTTATCAAGCTAATTCTATATCTGATTGCCTGAGCTTCAAATTTTACTTCATCGTTGGCGTATAACAATTTATCACCAATCTTATCTTGCTCAATTGTTCCTTCTTCACCCTGAACTCTTTCTTCAACATTAATTCTTTGAACACGGCCGGAAGTGTTCTTTATTATTATAATATCATTATAATTTACTTCAAGAAAATCTGGTTCCAGTGTGTATTTACTTTTTTTAGATGCAGATATATTTATTATAAATTCCTTTTGCGGTATTTCTTCTTCATAATCTTTTGAATTATCTTCAAAATAAATGTTTTTAATTTCTTTATTTTCATTATCTGAGGTAACAGAGTTGATGTAAATAAAATTTATAAAAATTAATATAACAAGAGCTATTAAAAATCCTGAAATCCCTATTAAAGATTCTTTATTTAGATCCAGTTTCATCTTTGGCATCTTCCTTAAATTCATCTCTGTATCTATCCTTTACGTAAGTAAGCCAATCTTGGTAAAGCTTAGATAACCTACTACATGGTTCTTCAACAACACTTGCTATGTCTAAATTTGGCTCTGCAGCATCACCATGCCACAAGAGTATGTCACCTTCAACCCTGTCAACAGCCTGAGCAATTGTTGTGTATCTATACTCTTCTTTAGTTCTTAGGAAGGTGTCTAGTCTCTTTGCTCTTTCTACAAGTAGGTTTATTTCCTGAACTTTCATGTTATGGGTTGATTTTATAGTATTTATAAATCTTTCTTTAGATTACTTGAAAGTGATTATAAAAGATAAATATTATGGGTTTTTAAAAAGGAAATATATAAAAATTTTAAATGTTCTTAAATATCGTATGAAAGCAAATGGAGGGTTAGTTAGTATTACGTTTATTATTATGCTTGTTCTTTTGGTGAGTTTGATAATTGCTAATGCGCAATCAATAGATAAATCTATATTGTTGAGGAAAAATATCAATATAGCTAGGTCACCATCTACAAGTTTTTTGGAACTGGAAAATGGAAGGTATTCTGGTGATGGAATTATTGAGAATTTGAATAGCGAGGATATTGTGGTTAGTAGTATTGGTGAGGTAAAAGGGATGTTTGGTGAAAATATATTAATGAGCCAGGGATATTTTCTGAATGCTGATAAGATAATATCTAATTTTGAGAGCAGAATTCCATTTTTGGATCTAGTTGATGAGTCTATTATGATTTTTAAGTTGGATGAGGATCAATCTTTAATTGTAAACCAACTTGAGAGCAATTCTTTTAAGAATAGTTTTTTTGTGTCTCTATCTGGGGGCGTTAGTTTTGAAAAAATTTTCTCGGGCCAGAATAAGATTTCTTTTTCAGCGTTAGATTTTGCTTCTGTGTTTGAAGAGAGCGCTGGAAAATATGAATTTGAGAATGGAATTTTTACCTATGAGAATGATAAGATTGAAGAGGTAGTTAATACATTCCTTAAAAGCTCGGTTGATATTAATTTAGAGAGCGGAGTGGTTTGTGTGAATTTGGGGTCTGGAGCTAGGTACAGTCATTATGACAAAGAAAATCCAAAGGTTTCATTTTCTGTTGAAAATAGAAATAAAGAGGAATATCTGTTTTGCTTAAGAAAAAAATCTGGGGATCCTTTAGAGGAAAATTATGCTGACTTGCTAAATCATAAAATCAAATTGGGCAAGAGGGTGATTTACTATAGGGAGGATAAGCCAGTTTATATATCTTATAGCAGAGATAATGTTGCTTTAATAGAATTGGGTCAGAAAAATAATCTAATTAATATTTTTAGGTTAGAATCTAGAGACAGAGGTAAAATTGCAGATGTTTATAATGGGCATTTTTTAATTGCTGAGGTAGTGGAGAATGATTTTGAGCATAAGAGATATGTTTCATTAATAAATGAGAACCCTTAT
>CAZCNK010000006.1:0-8973 GCA_964500345.1 Candidatus Woesearchaeota archaeon
GAGCCATAATTTCAGATGGATTAGAAAAATAAAATATAGGGTTGTAAAACAAAATCTCAAAAATTCTGGCTCCTATAACAGCGCCAATGATCTCATAAACTAAAAAATTTTCAATATCACTCTCACTCAAATTAATTTTTTTTAATTTTGCTAAATATCTTAAAAAGAAAAAAGCTAACAGAAATCCCAGGGCATAAATTATTCCATAGTATCTAATTTCAATAGAGCCCAGCCTCAAAAAAACAGGATCTATATTGTGGTAAAACATAAAATTAAAAGAGTTTATATATTTAAATAAATTGCCTTTTTTATGGAAGACTGGATAAAACTGGTTTACAAGTTATGGTCAAAAATTTATGATAGAATCTTAGATAAAATTTTTCATTATGATAGAAAGGAAGCTGTAAGCTTATTTAATTTGAGAAAGTCAGGTTTAAGGATTCTTGATCTTGGTTGTGGTACTGGTTTGAATTTTAAATATTTTCCAAATAATGTAGAGGTTTATGGTGTTGACTTTTCAAAGGATATGCTAAAAAAAGCTTGTGAAAAGAAGATTAAATTAAGAAATAAGAACATTAAATTATTTTTAATGAACGCAGAAAGTCTAAAATTCAAAGATAATTTTTTTGATCGAGCAATTTTATCATATTCTCTAAGATTATTTAGCCATCCAAATAAGGTTTTGAATGAAGTTTCGAGGGTTCTAAAGAAAAATTCAAAGATAATTGTGATTGATAAATTCAAAAATAAGTTTTCTTTCGTCTTAAATCCATTTACAAAAATTCTAGGCTGGGGAATAGACCATGACTTTGATGATTTATTTAAAAATTCAAATTTTATTCTTTTAAAGAAGATTAAGAAAAAATTGTTTCTCTTTAAGAATTTGAAGCAATAGCACCGTTTACTATTTGCCTATTTACGCAAAATTTTTAAACTTATGCCTAATGTACTTAAAATATCTGTATTGGGAGCAAAATGGAAAAAAGGATTTATATATTAATAGCATTATTTTTAATAATTGGGGTAGTAATAGGAATTTCTCTAAATAAAGATCTATTTTCAAAAACTCAAAAAGAAGAGAAGAGGATTATATTTGATGAGAGAATTGTTGAGGCTCCTTTTGTTGCTGTAGATAGCTTAGGAAATGGTGTTACAGCGATACTGGAGACACATATTAGACCTGGATCTGGCCAGATTCTGGTTAATATAAATGATACTCTTGCAGATTTAAACACGCAGTATAGTGCTAGATTAGCAGCTGGTGTTGCAGCGAATTACACAGGAATAGACCTTTCTACTTTGGATGTTATATATAATCTAAAAACGGATGCAACTGTTGTTGGTGGTCAAAGCGCTGGTTCAATAATGGCAATTTCTACTATTGTGGCTTTGGAGAATAAACAATTAAAAGAAGGTGTTATGATAACTGGGTCTATTTTAGAAGATGGAACTATTGCAGAAGCTGGGGCTATTAAAGCAAAGGCTCAAGCCGCTAAAAATGCAAGTGCAAAAATCTTTTTAGTTCCTAGTGGTCATGCATCATCTATTTCAACAGAATTTAAAAGAGTGAAGAAATGCGAGGATGTGGATAGCATGCACATTTGTGTTATTAAATATGAGGCTGAAAAATCTACATTAGGTGATGAGATAGGAATAGAAGTAAGGGAAGTTAAGAATGTTGATGAGGCTCTTGAGTATTTTTTATGATTTTTTGAGTTAAAATGAGAAGAAGATATAGAAAAAGGATAACAGTAACAATTTTATCGGTGATATTAATAGCAATAATTGGGATTACTTATTTTAAAATCATTCCTAAAACAGGAGACGTTGTAAAAGAAATAGAAATTGAAAAAGAAGAAGAGGGAATCTCGATTGCAGAAAACCCATTTGATATAACTAGATTTAAAGAGGTTAAGATTGATATAATTCCGTCTAATATTTTATTGGCTGATAATTGCACTGCTATTGTTATGACAACCTCAAGAGCAAAAACCTTCTCTATTAAAAGGGGGGTTGATAAGGAGATTGACTTAAGGCCAAATGAGCATGATTTAATTTATGATGTAATTGATAATTTCGACATTGAAGTTGTGATGGCTAAAGTACAGAGAATGGAAAATAATTTTTATTATGCTGATTTAATTTTAAGAAAGGGAAGCGAGATTTTGACTATTGATTCAAAGCCAAGTGATGCTATTTCTATAGCAACAAGATTTGACAAACCAGTTTATGTTAATGAGGAATTATTTAATAAAGTTGGTCAGAAGATTTGTTGAATTATAAATAAAATGAGTATAGGATATGATCAGCCGAGACCAGGAGCGAAGAATTACCATGATTTCATGAGCAAATTAGTAAGAGGATTAGAAAGACTTAATAATAACGATCTGAGTTTAATGATTTACGGATCATTTGTAAGAGGAGACTATACTCCGGGCAGAAGTGATATAGATTCTGTTCTGACTTTCCCATTTGACGTTGTAATACCAAAAGATTTTATGCGTGAAGTTTCTATTGTTCTTTATGAAGCCCTTAGAGGCAATCATGTTCCATTCCAAGTTTCTCCATTGGATATAACAATAATGAGAGATGGGAGATTCAATTCATTTACAGATGATTTTTATGATTATTTCCAATCAGAAGGGAAAGTTATTTTTGGGCCAGATTATAGAAGTGAGATGACATGTTTAAAAACAAAAAGAGGGGAAGAAAGTACATTAAGTCATAACTTGCGAAAAACAAGAATCGCATTATTATTTGCTGAACATGATAGACAAGAAGATTATGGAAAATTTTTGGAAAGATTTAACGGAACTCTTAATGCGACAAGTCGTGGGTCAAAACAGATTCTTTTTCTGATTGACGGCGAATTGAGAAAAAACAGATTTTCTGCGTTAGTGGGATTAGATAGATATTTTCCAGAAATTAATTTAGAACCATTAGAAAGAGTAAGGGATTTATACCACCATCCAGAAAGATTGGATGCATTATATAGAAATCCTGATGAAGCAATGAAAGTTTGGAATTCTGCTACTACGTTTTTTGAAGAAGTGATTAGGGAGTATATCAGAAAGTTTCCACGCCAAAAAATTCAATAAAAACGGGAGAATTTTAAAAAATTTAATTCAACTAAGTATAACAGTATTTCCTTTATACATCTTTTTAAAATTCTCAGCATCATCTCTGCTACCAACTATTGCACCATAATGCATTGGAATCACGATTTTTGGTTTAATTACATTAGCAGCCTTTACAGCTTCCTCTGATGTCATGACATAAGTTCCAGAAACTGGCAGCAAAGCAATATCAATGTTTTTTAATTTACTCATTTCAGGAATGAAATCAGTGTCACCAGCATGATAAATTCTTTTTCCATTTACTGTTAAGATAAATCCAACTTTCCCATCATCTTTTGGGTGATAAACATGGCCTTTACTTCTGAATTTGTTTATATTGTAAGAAGGAATTGTTTCTATTAAAAATCCATTTACATTTTTGCTTTCAAAAGGCTCCATCAAAACAACTTGCTTAATCTTGTCGGCAATTCTGGACAAAGTGCTTTGGCAGGAAGCAATTGTTACAATAGTTGTATCTTCTTTTAATAATGGCTCAATATCCTCTGAACTTAAATGATCGTAATGCTCATGCGTTATTAGAATTAGATCTGCTTTTTCATTTTCTGGATTTAGTTTAAAGGGATCAAAATAAATTGTCTTCTCAGATTTAATTTTAAAACAGTCATGACCTAGCCATTCAATATTAACCCCTTCTACTATCATACAAGCGGTAAAATAGGGCTTGTATTTAAATCTTGTGAAGCTTCTCTTGGTAAATTTTTACGAAATTTCATGTTGAAAATCGTAAATATTGCAGTTTTTTCTAGAAAAGTAATATAAAAAATTAATAACATCTTTTTCTTGTTATGAAAGTTGAAATAAAGACTAGGCTTCCAGGTCCAAAAGCAGAGAAAATAATTAAAGAAAAATTTGAAAAATATATGGGATTAGTGGCATATCCATATCCTTTTATCTACGGGGGTGATGGCCGGAAATGTTATGTTAAAGATATTGATGAGAATGTTTTTTTAGATTTTGTTTCTCAGATTGCTGTTCAACCTCTTGGTTATAACCACCCAAGAATGTGTGAAGTAAGCAGCAAATATGCTGGAAAAGCCCCTCTTAAGATGGCTGGCCATGATTTTTATCCTATCGAACATGCAGATTTAATAGAAGAAATTGCCAAAATATCTCCAACGAACTTAAATTCTGTTTTCCTGATTAATTCTGGAGCAGAAGCTGTTGAGAATGCTATAAAAATTTGTTACAGGCATAAGCCATCAGCAAAAGTTGGAATATCTTTTTATGGGGCTTTTCATGGAAGAACACTCGGCGCGTTATCTTTGACTTGCAGCAAGTCTATGCACAAAAAACACTATCCAGAGATTCCGGTTAAGAGATTAAACTACCCAACGAGAGAAAATTATCAACAAATCTTGGATAATTTTGAAAAAATATTAAGGCATGAGGCTGATCCAACAAATATAGCTTATGTTATATTTGAACTTGTTCAGGGCGAGGGTGGTTATAATATTGCGCCTAAAGAATTTGTTAAAGAGCTTAGGAATATAACAAAGAAGGAAGCAATACCTTTAATAATAGACGAGATCCAAACTGGAATTGGTAGAACAGGAAAATTCTGGGCTTTTGAACATTATGGAATTACACCAGATGTTTTTACATCAGCTAAGGCTCTTCAGGTTGGCGCAACGATAACAACTAGAGAGATGTTCCCAAAGGAGGGCGGGGCAATTTCCTCAACATGGGGTGGTGGAGATATATTAGATATGGCAATGGGAAGTGAGATAATTAAAACAATAAAAGAAGAAAAGTTTTTAAATAATGTGACAAAGATGGGAGATTATTTATTAAAAAGACTTAAGGAGGTTGCTGAGAGAAATAGCATTATAAAAAATCCGAGAGGGCTTGGATTAATGGTGGCTTTTGATTTAGATAGTCATGATAAAGCAGAAAAATTAATGCAGTTAAATTATCAAAGTGGTTTATTGAGTTTAACGTGTGGAAAGAATTCGATGAGATTGATTCCACCACTGATTATAAATGAGGAAGAGTCTGATGAGGGAGTTAAAATACTAGAAGAAAATTTGAAAAAGCTAAATTAAGGGTAAAATGACAGAGGTATCAAGCATAGGGGCAACTTTTCCACCTGCAGAAGAATCTGTGCTTTATGATAGATTGAATAATAGAGTTAAAGGGTTTTGTACAGAGTCTATTGAGAGCATAGAAGAACTTGTTGAAATGTTAAGTAAGTTAGATTCTGTTAGAGAATCTGCAAGAGCAAACAGGGTAACTGCAAGATTCTTAATAAACAAAAAAGTAACAATTCCAGAAGAATTAAAAGGCAATATTGAAGCGTTACTGGAACTAGATGGAGATTTTTCTGAACACAATTTAGTCTATTATGGAAAAAACTTTGATGGAAGAAAAGCTAAAGAAGAAAGTATATCAAGGCAAAGAGATGAAGCTGAAAAAATAGACAGAGCCCATTTGCTTAATGGATTTATTCCTTTAGAGATTATTACAAGAGACAATTTGAGTTTAAGAGCAGTAAAACCGCCAGTAAATCAGCAGGAGTTTGATTCTTTTGTAGCAGACTTAAAAGATTTATATGAAAAATCATACTTAGGGGATTATGCTTTTCCAATAACTACTGAAACTGTGGCATCTTTAGTTAGAAGAGATACTAATTTAGTTACAGTAATTCAGGATAGAGCAAATGGAAAAATTTTATCTGTTGGTGTTGGAGAAACTATGAAGATTCCATTGTCAATTAGGGGAGAGAGAAAAATTTTATTTATTGCTGAGATGAGTGATGCTGCGACACCATTAGAATATGCAAGCAGGGGGTATTATTCTGCCATAGCTCATGAGATTTCAAGAGAGTTAATGAAAATTGGTGTTGATTTAGTTTATGGAGAAGCTAGAGCATCTAGTACTAGTGTTCAGAGAGTCTGTAAAAAAAGTGGGAGGAAATTAGCAAGAGATGCTTTTAAAAGAGCATCAATATTGCATAAGCACTGTATCATTGGTGGTGCAAAAAACGCTGATCTTGATGATAGCATAGAAGATCCTAGATTTAGAGGTTTTGAAAACTTAAGTGTGTGGTATGCTACTCGAGAAGATTTGATTAGACATTATATAAAAAATGTAGAAAATGGTCCAAGACTTAGAAGTTAGAGTTGGTAAGCTAGATAAGCTTAGAAATTCTGGACATGATCCATATTATCCAGCAAATTTTAGCAGAGATTATTTCATAGGTGACTTGAGGATAAAATATGAATCTCTAGAAGCTGGGTCTAGTCCGTGTTCAGATGAGTTTGCTGTAGCTGGAAGAGTAATTTCTATTAGAGATTTAGGAAAAACAATCTTTTTTGATTTAAAAGATCAATCCGGAAAAATACAGGTTAATATAAGGCAAGATGTAGTTGGTGAAAAAGAATATAATACATTAAGAGATTGTTTAGATCAGGGAGATTGGTTGGGAATAAGAGGCAAAATCTTTAGAGCAAGAAGAGGAGAATTAACTGTAAAAGCTACAAATTATAGATTTCTAACTAAGGCTATCAGATCATTGCCTCTTGGTAAAGAAACAGAAAATGAAAGATATCACAAAATAGAAGATATGGAAATAATTTATAGACAACCAGAAATTGGAATGGCTACTGATAGTTTAAGATTTGAAACTTTGAGAAAAAGAGCCCAAATAATAAAAGCAATTAGAGAATATCTTTGGAAAATTGGTTTCGATGAGACAGATATTCCAATATTAGAAACTGTATATGGAGGGGCAAATGCTCGTCCATTCATAACTAAAGTGAATGCCTTAGACGGGCTAGAAGTTTTCTTAAGAATCTCACTGGAGTTGCCATTAAAAAGATTAATAGTTGGGGGTTTTGATGGAGTTTTTCACATAGGGCATGTTTTTAGAAATGAGGGGATTGATAGAAATCATAATCCAGAGTTTTCTTTGCTTGAGGTGTATAAGGCATTATGGGATTATACAGATATGATGAGGTTAACAGAAGATTTAATTGTTGAAGTTGCAAAGAGAGTTAACGGTAATTTGGAAATATCTTATGGCGATAAAAAAATAGATCTGACTCCACCTTGGAGAAGAATAACTATGAATAATGCACTGAGAGAATATACTGGTGTGGATGTTGATAGGCTAGGTGATCTAAATGATGGGTCAGAAAAGGAGCCATTAAAGGGGAATTTAGTTGCAAAACTATTTGAAGAATCTGTTCAGCACAAATTAATAAGGCCAACTTTTGTTATTGATCATCCTAAAGAAACGAGCCCATTATGCAAACGACATAGGAATGATCATGAGCTTATTGAAAGATTTGAATTGTTTATTAATAGTTGGGAAATTGCAAATTCTTACTCTGAATTAAATGATCCGATATTACAAAGACAGCTTTTAGAAGAACAAGCGAAAGAATTAAGAGCTGGAAAGGAGGAAGCAATGCCAATGGATGAAAATTTTGTAGGGGCAATAGAATTTGGAATGCCGACAACAGGAGGATTAGGTATTGGTATTGATAGACTAGTAATGTTATTAGTAGCAAAATATTGGCCGAAAGATAATCCTCCTAATATAAAGGACGTTATATTTTTTCCGTTGATGAAACCCAAACAAGGATAAAAAATGCTAGAGTCACTTGAGTTATTAAGAAAATTAGTATCATTTAACTCTATATTCCCTAATGAAAAAAATATAAGTGAATTTTTGGAAGAGTACCTTAAATCAATTGGATTTCAAGTCTCAAGACTTGTTTTTTCTGACAACCCATTAAGGTTTAACATTCTAGCTGAAAAGGGCCATAGTGATAAATCTGTTTTATTGTATGGACATGTTGATACAGTTCCAGTTTATGGCAATTGGTCAAATGACCCTTTTACATTAGTTGAAAAAGATGGAAAATTAATTGGACTGGGTGCATTTGATATGAAATCTGGGTGCGCTTCTTTTTTAAAAGCTGTTGAAAAATTTAATCCTAAGAATTTTAAGATAAAAATAATTTTTGGAGCTGATGAGGAAAATATTTCTGAGGGAGGATGGGCTTTAGTAGGGAATGATTTTATGAGAGATGTTAAATGCGTCTTTGTATCTGAACCTGGTTTTTCTAAAAGAGATAATCAAGGGCCAAGCACTTTAACTTTAGGAAGGAGGGGGAGATGTGATATAATAATCAAAGTACACGGTGTTTCTGCTCATGGAGCTTATAATGTTGGTGTCAATGCGATAAATGAATCTGCTAAAATAATTTTAGAATTAGAAAAATTGAAAGTTGCAAGTCATTCTTTATTGGGTGATGCTAATCTTTTTGCTAGAAAGATTAATGCAAATTCTGGATCACTATCAACACCAGATTATTGTGAGATTTTAATTGATCGTCATTTAGTACCACCTGAAACGAAAGAGTATGCTGTGGATCAGATTAGAGAACTTGTTCAAGGAATGAGAGAGAAATCAAAGTTAGATTCAAAAACAAAAGTGATTGTTGAATTGGGAAAAAGAAAAACAAATTTTTTACAACCTTATATTACAGACAGCAATCATAAACTTGTTAAATTCGTTGCAGATATAGTCAAAGAAAAATTTAAAGGGGTTAATTATAATTATGGCCTTTCAGTAGCTGATGACAACATATTTGGATATGAATTGAAGTTGCCTGTTATTACTATTGGCCCAGCTGGGGGAAATGCTCATTCCGCTGATGAGTTTTTATACAAGCAAAGTTACTTAGATCTTATTGAAACTTATAAATTAATCTTAGAAAGGCTAGATAGAGAATTTAAATTTTAAAAATCAATATTTCTTACTTCCATTATTTTTATAGCTTTCTGCCTCCATAAAAACTTAAACATATTTTTATAAGTCTTAACAATG
>CAZCNK010000006.1:8983-13959 GCA_964500345.1 Candidatus Woesearchaeota archaeon
CAGGAAATTTATCCCAATCCATCAAAGCACATTTATTGTTATGAATCTGCATAGCAACATAAAATTTAAATTCTTTAGGTAAGAATTTTGTTTTGCCAAAAATATTTTTTGTCCAATTCTCTTTTAACATTTCTTCATTTCTTATAGTCTTAGATTTAATGCCGTATCTAGCCCTTAGATTTATTCTATGCTTGTGATCTTCTAAACCAATTTGCTTAATATAATTTTTATTTGCACCTATCAGCAAATCAGTTTCTTCTTTAGATCTACATTCTTCTAGTAAATTAATATAGAAACCTTTTGATGCAGGAACCCCATGAAAAATTTTTACACTGCTAATATTTTCATCCGATTCAGGCCCATTGTTCTCTTTATCAATTTTTATCCATTTAATAATTTCTCCAACAATTTTTCTTTTTTCCCTTAAACTTTTCTCGTCATCATCAATTTTATTTAAAAAACCAAAATGAGATGGCTCATATAAATTAGCATTATTCATTTTTTGAACTGTAATATAACCATTTTCCTTAAGTCTCTGCATTATATTAAAAACAGTCCCCCTGTGTAATCCTGTCAATTTTACTATTTTACTAGCTGAAGCAGAATTCAATCTCAATAGCTCCTTGAATATTTCGGACTCAACTTTACTTAATCCAAAGTTCTCCTCTAACTCCTTAACCGTTAAAGTTTCCATCTTTCCTAAATTTTTATTGGTGAATAAATTTCTATTGCTTTTACTGCCTTTTGCTTCCAAAAGAGCTTAAATACATCTCTATAAAACTTTATAAGATTTTTATTTTCAATTAACGTCACTGGCAATTGGTCATTAACCCAGTCAATCATCGCACATTTTTTATCATAAACAACAATATTAATAGGAAATTCATTCGGTAAAAATTTCATTTTACCTCTGTATAGAGGGACCCAATCTTGTTTTAATGAATTAACAGTTTGTAGACCAATTGATTTAACATGCATCTTTACTTTCATATTTTCATGATATTTAAAATACGGAATTCCTATCTTATCTGTTACTCCCACACCACCAGAACTCCCGCCAATATTCAAATAAGCTTCCTCATTTTTGCGTTGTGTTTCAAACAAATCAAACCAAAAACCTTTAATTGCATTTACTCCCGATAATGTCTTTACACCACTAGATTCACCATTTTCTTGTTCAACTTTGGCCCAACCTCTTATTTTTCTAGCTATTTTTCTTTTCTCTTCTAATTTCATGTGTTCAGAATCAATTTCTTTTAATAAACCAAAGTAAGATGCTTCATATAAATTTCCCTTATCAGTTTTTTGAGTTGCAACATGACCTTTCTGGATTAATTTTTGTATTGCATTGTAAACACTGCCTCTATGTAAATTTGTGTGTGTAATTATTTTTCCAATTTTGCTATTTCTAATTCTAAGAAGCTCTAGAAAAACCAATGCTTCATTTTTAGTTATGTTAAATCTCTCTAAAAGATCCTTCTGAGTAAGGCTTTCCATTTTTCCACTAATCCTATAATACCAGCAAATATTTAACCTTTTCTAAATTCAGCTTATTTAATAATTAAATATTTTTAAGTGGTTTTTTGATTTGTGTAATGATTCTGAAATTTTATTTTTTTAAGAGTTTGAATAGATGCAAAGATTTAGCATTTTTATGAAATGCTTTTTAATTATATTGACTCTAATACAATTAGCGTTTGCGTCTTTTCTACACCGTCAAGAGGTCTCAATTGCTTGATAAGAAACTCATTCAACACTTCAACGTTTTCACATCTTACCTTTACAATAACATCAATAGCCCCAGTTACTGTGCAAACCTCCTCTACAAAAGGAAGTTTTCTAATATCTCTTATAATCATTCCTTGATCTCTCTTCTTACTTTCTGGAACATTATATGTTGCAGAAACTAATACATATGCTGTTATATTCTTGCCTAGTTTCTGGTAATCTAGGTTGATAGTGTAATTTTTAATTATCCCTTCCTTCCTCAACTTCTTAATTCTATTATGCACAGTAGTGATAGGCATATTTATCTTTTTGGCTATCTTGGCTACTGTTAGTCTTGCATCATATTTCAAGACATCTAAGACCTTTAAATCTTTATCATCAAGGTGCATGATGGAATGATATACCAAAAAACTATATAAATCTTTCTAAAATTGATAAAATTTACACTTTTTTTGGGATTAATTTAATATAAAAGTAAATTTTACGGTATAATATGACTAAAAAGAAATACTCTCTAAAAAAAGAGAAGAATTTGCAAGAAGAACTCAAGTTACTTGAGGAGGGCCAATTCCTTGAACTTGATACTGGAGAGATTGTCTTTGGTCAGCAGCAGGAGGAATAAAAATGGATAGAGATTATGGGCCTATATGCCAAGATTACTATGAAAATGGTTACTACGAAGATTGGAAGGTAGCTTATCAAGGAGGCAATGATAACAAAGAAGTTTTACCAACACTTTGCCAGGAAGATGGGCTTGCCGGCCTTGTTCAAGAAGATGATCGTCTAATGAAAGCTCTAAAAAAGGGGCTGCTTACTCATGAAAAATAAGGCGTTTGGAGATTATTGTGTGTAAAAATTGACCAACTGCATAAATACATGTTTGGTGTCGCCGTAAGTCGCGATAGCACCAGTTTTTATATTTCCAAATCATATAAAAAACGGAGAAAATGTAATACTTACATAAAAAATATAAAAAATATCAAATCTCATTTTCAGAATTGATGATGATGAGAGATCGGAGGTGTCAAGATGTTAAGAAAATCAGATCTTGAAATTATATCTCATTTAAGGTCAGATGCAAGGCAAAATATAACAAAAATAGCTAGAGCTACAAATATACCAATAAGCACGATATGCGACAAAATAAAGAGGTTTGAAACCACCATTATAAGGAAACATACTTCTTTGCTGGATTACCAAAAACTAGGTTTGGAGAGAAAGCAAATCTTGATTAAAGTTTCAAAAGAAGATAGAGATAATTTATTAAATTTCTTGATGAAGAGTAGTAATGTTAATACTATTTATAAAGTAGATAATAGATTTGATTTTATAATAGAGATTGTTTTTGAAAAACTCTCTGATTACTATCAGTTTTTGGAGGAATTGGACAGATTTAGCATAATCTCCAAGGAGGAGTATTACATAATTGATGATGTGAAAAGAGAGGCTTTTTTAGAAAAAAATGATGGTTTTGTATTTCTTTCAAAATAAGGGGCACTAAATCGTAAGTTCAACGATTTTTCTTAAATAAATTATTTAAATGATTTAAAGGTTGATAATTGGATGCTGAACAAAAATGATATTATTGTTATATCTTATCTCAGGGCTAATGCAAGAAAGAATATTACTAGAATGTCCCGAGAAACGAATATTCCAGCAAGCACCATCTTTGACAAGTTAAAAAGATTTGAAAAATCATTTATTTCAAAATACACTACGCTATTGGATTTTAAAAAACTTGGCTATGAGAGGGCAAAGATCTTGATCAAGGTGGAGAATAGAGACAAGGAAAGATTTGTTGATTTTGCAAAAAAACACGAGATGGTGAATGCAGCATACAAAATTAATAGCAGATATGATTTTTTGCTAGAGATTGTTTTTAAAAAACTAGAGGATTACTATAGATTCTTAGACGAGTTAAAAGAGTTTAATATTTTAATGAAAGAGGATTATTACATTATGGAATACATTAAAATAGAAGGATTTTTAGCTAATTTCTAAAAAAGATTTTAACTAGTTTTTTGGCCATTTACCTTCTTAATTCATAAGAATTATAAATCTATTAGTTTTAATGTTATTTATGATAGAATTTATTAATAAACCATCTAAGCCAGAGGAAATAAAGGAATTACTTAATCCCATAATTCAGAGATGGTTCTTTCAAAAGTTTCAAGATTTTTCACAACCTCAACTCTATGCTGTAAAAGAGATACATAATAAGAATAATGTCTTAATCTCTGCTCCAACAGGAGGAACAAAAACCCTCACAGCCTTCCTTTCCATAATAAATGAACTTGTAAATTTAAGTGAAAAAAATGAATTAAAAAACCAAATTTATTGTGTTTATATTTCACCTCTTAAGGCATTAAATAATGATGTCCAGAAGAATCTAGTTGAGCCATTAAAGGAAATAGAAGAAATAGCAAATAAAAAACTTGGGATAAAAGTTTCGGTAAGAACAGGTGATACAACAGCAGCAGAAAAACAAAAAATGCTAAAACAAGTTCCCCATATCTTAATAACTACACCAGAAAGCCTGGCTATTTTGCTTTCTTCAATAAAATTTAAAGATCTCCTTAAAGATGTTCAATGGGTTATTGTAGATGAGATTCATGCACTTGCAGAAAATAAAAGAGGTGTGCATTTATCTTTGAGCTTAGAAAGGCTTCAACACTTATGCGAAAAAGAAACTACCAGAATTGGCTTATCAGCAACAATCTCTCCACTTGATAAAGTAGGAGAATTTTTAGTGGGCGCAAAAAGAGATTGTAAAATAGCGGATGTTAGGTTTCTGAAGAAAAAAGATTTTAAAATAATTAGCCCTGTGCCAAATTTAATAGACACAACTTACGAAAAACAACATTCCTCTTTATACAACATGCTAGATAATTTAATTCAAGAGCATCAATGCACTTTAATATTTACAAACACAAGATCTGCTACAGAAAGGGTTGTTGACCATCTAAAAGAAAAGTTTCCAAAAAAATATGCTGGTAATATTGGAGCTCATCATGGTAGCTTAGGCAAGAAACATCGCTTTGATATAGAGGAGAGAATGAAAAAAGGCCAATTAAAAGTTTGCGTCTCATCCACGAGCCTAGAGTTAGGAATTGATATTGGATACATTGATTTGGTAGTTTGTCTTGGAAGTCCGAAATCTATAGCAAGAATGAGCCAGAGATTTGGAAGAGCAGGGCACAGATTGCATGATACAGTTAAAGGAAGAATTATCGTGCTTGATAGAGATG
>CAZCNK010000006.1:13969-26421 GCA_964500345.1 Candidatus Woesearchaeota archaeon
AATGTAGTGTTATGCTAAAAGATGCAATTGAGGGAAAAATAGATAAGATTCATATTCCAGAAAATTGCCTTGATGTTTTAGCTCAGCAAATATTTGGAATGGCAATTCAGCAAAAATGGGGCATAGAAGAAATATTTTCTTTGATAAAAAAAAGTTATTGTTATAGAAATCTTTCTGAAAATGATTTTTTAGATGTAATAAAATATTTATCTGGAGATTTTGTAAGCTTGGAAGATAGAAATATTTATGCTAAGATATGGTATGATCCAGAAACAAAAATGATCGGAAGAAGAGGAAAAATGAGTAGGGTTATTTATATGACAAACATTGGAACTATTCCAGATGAAACTGCAGTTATAGTTAAAGTAGGTGAGCAGGTTATTGGTACATTAGATGAAGGTTTTTTAGAAAGACTAAGGAGAGGAGATACATTTGTTTTAGGCGGGGATGTTTATGAATTTCTTTTTGCTCGTGGAATGGTTGCTCAAGTAAAACCAGCTGTTAAAAGACCACCAACAGTTCCTAGTTGGTTTTCTGAAATGCTGCCATTAAGCTTTGACTTGGCTTTAGATATTCAAAAATTTAGAAGATATATGGAAGACATGTTTGTCAATAACAGACCTAAAAAAGAGGTAATTGAGTTTATTAATAGTTATCTTTATGTTGATGAAAATGCAGCTAATTCAATATATGAATATTTTAAAGAGCCATATCTTTATGCTTCTGTTCCTCATGATAAAAGACTTTTAATAGAACACTATTCTGATTCTGAAAAAAAATATGTTGTATTTCATTCTTTATATGGAAGGAGAGTTAATGATGTTTTAAGCAGGGTAGTTGCTTATGTTATCTCAAAAATTCATAAAAGAGATGTTGAAATTGGGATTAATGATAATGGATTTTATGTGGCATATCCAAGCTCAAAAAACATACAAGTTTTAAGAGCCCTTGAATTGATAAAATTAGAAGAACTAAGAAAAATTGCTGAATTAGCAATAGATAAAACAGAAGTTCTGAAAAGAAGATTTAGGCATTGTGCAACTCGTGCTTTAATGATTCTAAAAGAGTATAAAGGAAGGAAAAAAGGAGTAGGAAAACAACAAACATACAGCATGATCTTACTAAGTGTTCTAAGAAAAATAAGCAAGGATTTCTCAGTATTAAAAGAAGCAAAAAGAGAGGTTTTAGAAGATTTAATGGACATTGAGAATGCAATAAAGGTTTTAAAAGAAATTAAAGATGGGAAAATTGAAATAAAACAAATCCATACATCATTGCCAAGCCCATTTGCTTTAAATCTAGTTATTCAAGGCTACTCGGATATTTTAAAAATGGAGGATAAAATTGAGTTCATAAAAAGAATGCATCAGATGATACTTGCAAAAATTGGAAAAACAAATCAGATTTATGTGGATTAAATGCTAGAATTTAAGGTACACTATATAGCCAGAAATTTTCCGGATTTTTCACAGCAAGCTTTATTAAGGCTAGTTTTTCAAAACTTTTTATGGAATCATTACACATTTACTCTGACGGAGGCTCTCAAAATAATCCAGGGTCATCTGCTATTGCATTCTTGATTTTTGATAATAAGAATAATGTTCTGAAAGAATACAAAACATCAATAGGTTATTCCACGAATAATCAGGCTGAGTATAGGGCTTTAATCAGGGCTCTTGAAATTGCCACTTCTTTCTCAAGGGGAGATATAGTTTTTTATTCTGACTCGGAATTAATGATTAAGCAACTTAATGGATATTATAAAATAAAAAATCCAATTATCCAGAATCTGTTTCTTAAAGTCAAAGAAAGAGAGAAGATGTTTAGAAAGATAATTTATTGCCATATACCAAGGGAAAACGAAAACATAATGAAAGTTGATAAGCTCGTTAAAGAATGCTTAAAGAATAAAAATATCAGCTAAAAATCTAAAACTAAAAACGTTAAATTAAACTATTTAAAGCCCAATGTAAATCCTTCCATCTTTAATTATAATCGGAACAGCTCTCTCTTTCATATATTTCCTAGCTAGATGGTGAACTTGAGATTGAGATTTTGCTCTCTTTTTTGCATCTTTCAAGCAATGCTGCCATGCCATCTCATGATGGACTTTAACTCTTGATTTTACAATCTCATGCTTTGCCTTAGAATTCTTTTTCTTTTTCATCACCAAAAATAATTATCAATATCTTTATAATCTTTTTGTTTCTTCTTTTCACTAATCAAATAATTTAAATATATTCATTTCTCAAAATTTGATTTATTGCTCATACCTCATAATTCTGGCATACCTTTCAGAATCCATTTCAAAATTGCGAGACATGCTTAAAAAAATCTCTCTTAAAGATCTGATTTGTTTTCTTTCTCTAGTTTTCTTATGTACTTCAATAATCCTCCTTGCTCTTTCTTCACTAAAATCAAAGTATTGCGCGGCTATATTGCACTTAAAAAACAAAACCCGTTCTTCTTCAAAATAAAAGTCATAAAAAATATCACCTAAAACTTCTAGGTTTCTCGCAATTTTCTTTACGTCATATCCTTTTTCTTCAGCTGTATCTAAATTTATCCTAGTATGCAAGAAATTACCTAAAACCTTAAGGTTTTCCTCATCTAAAACTTCCTCCAAGCTCTCATCAAGTAATAAGGCAGTAGAAAAATTTCTTATGTAATCTGCTTCACTAGGTTTTAACCTTAATGCCTTTTGAAAATACCTTTGAGCAATTCTTGCTCTACCTAATTCCAAATGAAGCACGCCAATATCATTAATAAAATCAGAATTCTCAGGCTCTCTTTCAACTGCCTTATTAAAATTAAATAAGGCCTCTTCCCTTTTTCCCTGGTCTCTCAAAACAATAGCGAGATTTGCATGAGCCCTCTTGTAATTAGGATTTAAATCTAACACTCTTCTTAACTCACTCTCAGCCTCATCCAAATTACCTCTAGCATAATAAAGCTCTGCTAGCATCGAATGTGTCTTGGCATTATTTCTATTATTAGTTAAGGCCATTAAAAGATAAAATTCAGCTCCATCATGATTTCTCACATTTCCATATCTAACTGCATACTCCAAGCAAAGTCTTTCATTCTCCGCAATATCTTTTGACCTAATAAATCCAACTTTAGAGCCCATAGATCTAACTTCATCTTCTAACTTAAGAAAATCCCTCACATATCCAATCCCATTAACAAAATCCCCTTTTAATCTAGAAGTCTCAATCAACTCCAATAAAGTTCTTCCGTATTCTATGGTTGAAATCTCCCAGACTATTACTCTTTTTCCAATTTCTCTTGCCCTTGCAAAATGCATCAATGCCTCTCGTAAATTTCCATTTTTTTTGTGAGCCTCTCCCAGCTTATAAGTTATAACTCCATCAACTTCGCTTCTTTCTTCTTCAATTCTCAAAAAGAAATTAAGATAATCAACTGCTTCTCCAACATCTTTTTTTAATCTTTCCCTAAGATTTGCAGCATGTGCTCTTAGAAGGAGATCATGGTCTGCTAGTTCAGATATTCTAGAATCAAGGTCTTTATCTAATATGCTTCTCAAAACCCTTATTTCAAGACTCTCTTTTTCCACGCCTTCTTTGTGAAATTCTCCAGAAACACTATGATTATCTTCATCTTGTATTTCTTGGCTTACTTTTAATTCATTTACTTCATGGTTAGTTCTATTATTAACCAAACATCCACTCAAAGAGGTAATTCCTATTGGTACACAGAGCAGTAATTCCTTTAGTTGCATAAATACCTAAAAAAATTAGTAAAATTTAAATACTTAACTAACAAACTTAAAGGCGTAGGAAACTGTCTAACTACGGATCTTTAAGGATCTGAGGAAAGTCCGTCCACCTGTAAGGTTTAAACCCCTTATCAACCTGCAAAGGGAGTTACTCTGGGAATAGAGATCACGAAAGTGATGGAAACCGCTCAGAAACGACACGCCCTATTATTGCAATGATGCTGTGTGCTTAAATGCACAAAATCTCTCTTATGAGATTTGAAATTTCCGCAAGGAGATGAGTTAACCAGCATAGCTTGATAATAGGAAACGATGAAACGGCGAGCCCTAACTGGTGCAAGTCAATAAAACGACTTAGGTTTTTATCAACTCCTAGGTTATGTTGAGGACGCTTAGTTGAATGTTAGAAAAGTTGCCTCTTGCTCTCGTGGCAAGACAGCTTACAAAAGACGGCTTACAAGTTTCCTACAGTTTTATTTTTCCATTATAAACTAATTAAAATAATTTATTTCCTTTCTTCCATTCTAATCAAACAAACTTCCACTCTCAACTTTCTCTTTTACTTTTCTAATACTCAATTCATCAAATCTTCTTACAGGTAATGTAACTTTTAAATTATCTGAATTTGTTCCATTCACGAATAAATAATCTCCCTTTCTTAACAAAACAGTTCCATTGTTTTCGGAAATCTCTCTTGCAACCTCTCTGTAAAACTCTTCAATCTTCTCAGTTAAAGCTCTAGGATTAAAATAGTAAGAAAATAAAAATCTTTTTTCTTCATGATTTGCAGCTCTTCTTTGATTATGCAGATAAACAAAATCTCTTGATGAGATATTTTGTGTATTAGCTCTTGTTGAAATCTCTTCTAATATTTTTGATGACTCTTCTAAAGTTTTAAACGCTGAGAGATATCTTTTTAATGATCCAACTTGTTTTTTTGTTAAACCATAAATTTTAATGAAATCTTTGCCAGATTTTTCATTTCCACTTTCTTTATCTTCTTTGCTTCTATTATCGTTGCTTCCATTATCAGGAATTAAGTGAATTAAGTTTTCTAATTTATCTCTTAATAAATATAAGTCTCTATTATCTTCCTCCATCAAAGAAACAAAACTAAATTCTAATTGATTTGAAACTTGTTTTTGCCTTTTATGCCTAACTAATCTTCTTTCCTCTTTTTCTAACAAAACATATATGCTTCTATATTGATTTTTTAAATACCTGTAGGAGGAAGAGTATCTTGATAATTCTTCTTTAGCTTCTTCTCTAGCTAATCTGTCAAATTGCTCAAATTCACTTGAGGTTTTTTCAAGATTAAGATTTTTTCTTCTGACAGAGTCTTCAAAAACTTCTCTTTCTCTTCTGGAGAAAGAATAATCAACAAGCATCTCTCTCATTAACGCCTTTAAATACTGCAAGAATGCAAAATGATACTCAGTGTCTTTGGTTTCTTCATATAAATTTCTCCAATCTGGAAAATTCGAGAATAAAAACTCTCTCAAATGCTCTTCCAAAGGCAGATAAACTTGAATAACTTCTCTATTCAAACCAGGAGAAAATCCATTTAAGCTAAAATTTGATACTAAATCATCTTTTAAGGATTCAAACCTTTTCTTGAATATCTGAACTCTGTCCTCATGTTCCTTCTCATCATACCCAAAATATCTATGATTCCCGTTTCTGTCAAAGTGTTTCTTATCATAACAAGCATCTGCGCATCTTGGAGAGAATGCAATTTGCGTTAATGAACAAAAAGGCATTAATTTTTTTAATTTCAATAGCAATGTCAAAAACTTCTGTTTTTCTAGTATTGTAACTAGGGGATCAACATCTCTAGTAGCATATCTTGCAATTTCTCTTGCAGCCTCAATTCTTTCTTCTCTTGTCTTTCCTAAGATTGCTTTTATTTCTAAAATTCTCAACTCTTCATAATTTAAAGATTTTTTAAAATCTATTCCGTAATATCTTGCTACATCTTCTAATTTGTGAGTTTCTCCTGTCAATGAATTCTTGGCAAAAGGGGCTTTAATCTGGGTTGTTCTTAATGTATCGAGATAAATAAAGTCTTGGAACATCCTTTGATAAAAATATCTTACGTAATCTCTCCTCGGCTTAACTCCTCTCACAGCAAAATCCGGTCTTTCTTTTAGCTCTTCAGCTGCATATGTTGTTTGTGTAATGTCATAAGGAGAATTATGGCCAATAAAGAAAGCAGCTTTTCTTTTTCTTGCTCTCTCAAAAATTGATCTTACTAATTCTTTTTCAGAATCATGTTTAATTACTTTAAATCCATTTACCTCATCTAAATCCAAATCATACAAAGTATCTAATTCTCTAACCTCTTCTCCATCACTCAATTTCCAAATAGAATTAAAGAAAGAAATTCTAGCATCTAATCTTGGATCAAATAATTGAACTTTTCCTATTCCCTCAACCTCAAAAGTTAATCTATCTTCAAGCCTTTTAATAAGACTATTAATCCTGGTTATTCTACTATCATCTTTTTCTTTTTTTAAGCCTTTTTGTAATTTTTCTCTTCTATCTAATAATATTTTCTCATTTATCTCTTTAAACAATGGTTTTTCAATGTCTCCATACCACCAAGTTAAATCTTTTAATTCCTCTTCACTTGGAAACTCGTTTAGAAATTTAATTTGTGACGTATCGAGAGATATTTCATATTCTTTAGTTTCTGGATTAAGAGAGATTGAACTAGATGAGCTAATATTTTGAAGTCTTTGATTTAAGGCAATAACTTTCTCTTCTAAATCTTGATCTTGTCCATTTTCTTTAGATTCTTGCAACTTCTGAGTTTCTCTAAATATTTCAATTAGTTTTGGATCTAGATCTAATTTTCTATCAGGAAAAAAACCACTTAGCCTTCTTAGCCTGTCAAATCCGCCTTTTTGGAATATTCCTGGTAGCGCTTTAACAAGAGACCTTTCTTTTGGCATTACTAATTGAAAAGTATCATAAGAGCCTTCATTAATTTTGAATTCAATTCCATCAAAAGATTCCTCATTATTAAGATGCCTTCTAGAAATGTTTCCTCTTATCTTAAAATCTCTATATCTATCATCTCTTCTCAAATCTAAAACCTTTTGCAATGCTCCTCTATTTTCAAAGTGGATAAATCTTGTTGGAACTAGAACTTCTTGGCCAGCAAAAACTTTAAAATTATCAACACTCTCTTGATCTTTTAAATGAAAGTTAAGAACTAGCCTGTTTCTCCTTTTTGCCTTATCTTCAAATCTTGCATAATTATTAAAGCAAAACATATTCTCACCAATCTATATCTCTCTAAATTAAGAATCAAATCATGGGGCACTAACCCAAATCAATCCACCCACGAAGTTTGCTTGTAAGTCTAAATATAAAAACTTTTCTCAAATACTCAAAAAGCGTAAAAAACAACGAAAACCTTATAAATAATATAATTACTTAAGAGAACATGGCACAAGATAAAATTCAGCTTCCTCAAAGTGGCGGTGGCATTATAAGATATCAAGATGATTATAAAAGCAAAATTGAGCTAACCCCAATTATAGTTATTGTAATGATAGTTGTTGTTATTATCATAGAAGTTTTCTTACATACTAAGCTGTTTGGAGTTTTTGGATAAAAAGAGTTGTATTAAGTTACTAAAAGGTACATACTACATCAATTTCAGTGATTTATTGCTTCTAGATATTAAGGTGTTATTATTTTAATTCCTTTTTTCTCTGGTATAATTGCTACCTCTTCTTCATTTTTTAGATGATATCTCTCAACTAACTCTTTTGGTATTCTAAGCCCTAAGCTTAAACCCCATTTTGATAATTTCACCTGATACTTTTTCAATGTTCTATATTTGTCTGCTACTTGATGAAGCTGATTCATATCTACAATCTCTTCCCCACACTTTTTACACTTATAATAAGAATACTGTATGCTCTCTGGAGTTTTTGCTGTCAGCTCTTGCATAACCACATTACACTCTGAACATTTTTTCATTTTAATTACCCTCCTCAATTGTTATTATCTTAAGCTTGGTTCCGATTATTTGGCCAACACATATTAAATTTCTTTTAGCTCCTTTATTGATAAATTTCACATAGTTTTTTCCAAATCTCTTCATTTTGCCTTTTAAGATTGCATTTTCAATCATGTCCGGATGAATACCACGTTCTATGGCTCTCTTAAAAGCGTGATGCTTTATTTCAACGTCGTATTTTGATATATCCATTTATATCACTTGATATCTTTTAATATTAACTGATATATAAATCTAACGATTAGCTCAAAAATATCAAAAGAAATAACTATTTATTATAAATGCCTCTATAAAATATTTTGATGCTATTTGGAAGATTGGTAAATCGTAAAATAAATATTTAGCTAGAATTTAAAACCATCAAATCCGGACTTAAAATTTCAACCTTATCATCCTTGCTTCTCAATCCCCTATACAATCTTTGTAGAAATTCTCTTCTTGCCTTATCAAAATAAAAACTATTGAATTTATCGGGCTTAGATGCTTTCAGTACTCGCCAAAAAATTGACCAAACATCAGGAAATGGGTATTTAGTATAAACAATGCTGTTGCACATTTCTCCAGGCAAATCTATTCCACGATTGCATTTAGTTGAATAAAGAATTTTTATCTTGCTTTCTTTAAACAACTGCAGTAATTCTCCATGTTTATACTTTTCCTGCTGTTCTCTTAATTTCTCTCTTGACATGACATTAATATTAAATTTTTCTTTCTCTTGCTCACTTGGCAGATCATAAAAGCTATTTACATGAATGAGAGTAGGCCTTTTAGAAATTTCAACGCATTTATCCAAAGCAGTTAAATAGCCCTCTCTTGTTACATTTCCTTTCTCAAACTCGCTATACCTGAAATTCTTTTCCATTTTGGTAAAAATCTTTTTCACAGATCCAATGTTCCCAGTCTCAGCCTCAATAACAGCAAAGTCTTTTAACCCAAAAATCTCCTTTAAAACTTTCTCACTATGCAAAGTTCCGGACATCATGACAAAAACCCTATTTCTCTCAAGAAAAAAGTTCAATTTCTTCTCCAAATTAATATTAACTATTGTTACAATGACATGATTTTTCTCGTTTAGAGAATATTGCAAATAAGTGTCATCAAAAAAATCCTCAAAATTCTTGGCAGCTAAATAATAATATTCTAAGTCCTCAAATTCTGCCAAGAAAGAATTCTTAATAAAAATCTCCAACAACTTTAAAATTTTAGAATCCTTGATCTTCAAGATCTTATCATTTTCGATGCTATCCCTTGCCTCAATGCTTTTTTCAATGTCTTCAACCAAATAAAAAATCTCCATAATCAAATCCTTCATTGCTTTATCCTTGCAAATTTCATCACACCTCTTCAATTTACTTTTCAAATACACAAGATTAATCTTTTTTTCATTTCCGAGCTTATCTAAAAATTCATCACACTCATCAATTATCTCAACATCAGTTGCAGGCTTTCTCCCAATCAAATTCTCAATCTCGTACTTCTTGCTATTAAATATGATCACATCAGAAAAAATATACCCCATAAACTGCTCATAATAGCTGCATCCGTGTTTCCTTTTTAAATAAACAAAATCTTGATTTAGCAATCCTTTGTAGTTGTACTTTGTTACATCATTCATAGGCTGGTTGTAAGAATATTCTTTTAAAACTATTGGACTCCAGTAAGGACAAGCTGGAGCAACAGAAAACCTTCTTATATCCTTTACACTTTCAAAGTCCTCTTCATCAACAAAAGGATTCTCTTTAACATATTTCATCAAAAGATCAAAATTATCTTTTTTAATCTCAATGTCACAAGGTAAAAATGGATTATCTGCATTACTTGCTTTATCATATAAACATTTGTGATTAGCTCTACCAGTTAATATCTTGATATTAATTTTCTTTCCATCTCTCATTAAATACATTTTCTCTGTATAATCTTTTTCATATTGTTTTTGTAGGTATTTAACTGGAACAACAATTGAAGCTTTTCCGAGTTCTTTGGCGATATTTAAAGCCAGGGCAGATTTCCCTGAGCCACACATTCCTTTAATGAATATAACCTTATGGCCATCTTTTATTGCTTTAATTACTTCACTAACAACATCTTCTTGACTCTTACCATTAGAATATTTTAAAGGTTCAAGAAATTTTCCTTCTTTACTAAATAAAGACCAAGTCATAGTTTTAAATCTTACAGATATATATTTAAATGTTGTGAGGATCTAAATGAAAATGAGTGGTTTTTGTTGATAGGAAGTTTTTTATATTGCTGAATACCACGACATAAAGTTTTTAGATTGTTTTCAAAATAAAAAATTGGTGATTGTGTGAAAAATTCAATTGTACTAATCTTAGCAACTGTAACAATAATTATTAGTGCGTTAGCAAATTCTGATAGCTTACATTTTCTTGCTGGCCAGTTTAGCGAGGATGTTAAAGATCCACCACCCTTACAGTTTCACAGAGAATGCGTAGATCAAATGTGTAGTATTGTGCAGGGGCCTGGACTAAATCAGTGCTCTAGTAGTGCAGATTGTCGTGGACCTGGCGGTAAGGCTAAGAATACTCATACAGAATGTAGTGGAATGACATGTAAGGTTGTGGCAGGACTAGGTCAAAGTACATGTTCCTCTGATAACGATTGTAGGCATTTGGAATGTGAGAATATGGCCTGTGTTCTTAAAGAAGGTAAATCACAGAATCAGTGTGGTGTAGATAGTGATTGTTATTACACTGCTTGTGAGAATATGGCCTGTATTAAAAAGGCTGGATCGTTGCCAGATCAATGTTCAACTGATGTAGAATGCTCACATTTAGATTGCGAGACAGAAATGTGTGTTCAGGTTAGTGGACCTGGAGCTAATAAATGCTCAACATCTGTAGACTGCAGAAAGAAAATACACCTTGCATATCCTGATAATAGCAATGATTATTTAAAACATGCAGAGTATGTTGGTGCAGAGGGTAATTGTGGTAATGGAGAGTGGATGTGCGAGATTGTGGAATTTTTGGGATTTAATCCATCTATTTCTCTTGATTCTAATAATAAACCACATATAAGTTTTCTAAGTATTTCTAGTGCGATGCCAACTTATGAATTAAGATATGCCAAGTTTGTAGGTTCTGGCGGTAATTGTTATAATGATAAGTGGGAGTGTACTTCTATCATTCCTCTATCTGGTTCTGTGCATAGTTCAATTGCATTAGATTCTAATGACATCCCGCATATAGCTTATTCTGCAGCAAGTTTAGAATTTGTTGGGTATGCTTATTATAATGGAACAAATTGGGTAACAGAAAAGGTTGATTTAAATTATGCAGGAACAGATGTTTCAATTGCATTAGATTCTAATGACATGCCACACATAAGCTACATTGGCATTAATGATCATGATTTAAAGTATGCAACAAAACAAGGATCTGGAAGATGTTCTAGTGGTAGTGATAATGGATGGGCATGCACGTCAATTGAACCTAGTGTGACAGGTATTAGCTCTAGAGCTATTGCTCTTGACTTGAATGATAAACCATACATTAGCTATTCTAACAATGCTCCTTTCACTCCGACTGAAGAGGTTTTAAGAATTACAGAAAAAACTCCAGACAATTGTGGCGGTGGAGCTTGGAGCTGCTCTACTGTTGATTCACTAGAAAATGGGAGGGTTGGTTACTCTTCTTCTATAGGTATTGACTCTAATAATCTTCCTCATATTAGCTATTATGATTTTACAAACAAAGATTTAAAATATGCAAAAAATGTTGGTGTGGGAGGCAACTGTGGAGGAGGTATATGGAGTTGTTCTGTAGTTGATTCTCAAGGAAATGTTGGGCTGTTTCCTTCGATAGCTTTGGATAGTGAGAATAAGGTGTATGTTTCTTATTATGATTCAACGAATTATGATTTAAAATATGCTCATTTCGATGGAACAAATTGGAGGCTTCAAACTGTAGACTATAATGGCATTATTGGTTATTTCTACCCTTCAATTGCAGTTGGTAAATGAGGAGCGCAAATCTTTTAAACCTTTAGTGGCTTGCATTGATTATGTTTCCAGGTTTAAATCCAAAGGACATAGAGAAGGCAATGAAGAAGTTTGGAATAAAGCAAGAGCAAATTGATGCTATTGAAGTAATCATAAAAACTACTGGAAAAGATCTTGTTATTAGAGATCCGCAAGTTTCTAAGGTAAATATGATGGGGCAAGATACCTTGCAGATTGTTGGCAAGATTGAAGAGGTTGAATTTTTGATTTCAAGAGAAGACATCAACACTGTTATGCAACAAACTGGGGTTTCTGAAAGGGAAGCAAAGGTTGCTTTGGAGAAGAATAAGGGGGATTTAGCAAAAACAATTTTGGAGTTAAGCAAGTAATTCAATTGAAAGATCTATTGCTCTTCTTTGAATTTTGCAGACTTTTTTTCCCATCCCAGCTTTTCAAACAACTTTCTGACGTCAGGACTTAATTCTTTTTTCTGAACATCTTTTTTACTATTTTCTAAAATTCCAAAGAAAATAATTTCGATTTCATATTATTTATTTGGTAAAGATTACTTTTAAACATTTCGGCCTTTTACTTTAATTCTTTTATTTTACCAGATCGAATATCAAACATTATTGGATTAATGCCTGTGCAGTCTCTTCTTGAATAGTCTATCACATCTTGTAATCTTTCTAAAACATCTGGTTTTTCTGAGAATG
>CAZCNK010000007.1:0-10180 GCA_964500345.1 Candidatus Woesearchaeota archaeon
ATTTTCATAGAAGGCTTGATGAATATAAGAGATTGTTAGAAAAATACTTTAACAAAGTCAATTTAATTGGATTAAAACCAGACAAAAATACAGTAGAAAGATGTAAGGTTAAGAGACTATCGCCCTTTTTTAATCATGAGGGAAATGTATACTACCCAGAAATAACAGAAACAGAGTCGTCCCTTCTAGTTGTTGCTAGAAAATAATGTTGTTTTATACCCCGTAGAGTTTACATTACAGCTTTGAGTTAAGTTTATAAATTTATTATTTGCTTTTGGGTTTATGGAAGAGAAAAATAAGATAGAGGCAGTGTTGTTTACAACTGGAAGATTTATGGATGTGGAGGAGATTGCTAGAGTTTGTGGTATAGGAAGTGTTGGTTATGTAAAAGAGATTTTGGATAAATTGGTCAAGGAGTATGAGGAAAGAGAGGGGGCTTTGTGTATTGTTAATGAGGGAAGTAAGTATAAATTGAATATCAAAAAAGAGTATGGATATTTGGCTAATAAACTTGTTTCTAGCAGCGAGTTTGATAATACAACTACTAAAACATTAGCTGTTATTGCATATAAACAACCTGTCTTGCAGAGTGAGATAATAAAAATAAGGGGAAATAAGGCATATGATCACATTAGGTTTTTAAAGGAGAGTGAGATGATAATTGCTGAGAAATCTGGGAGAACTAGACTATTGAAGTTGAGCCAGAAGTTTTATGATTATTTTGATACTGCTGAAGAGAAATTTAAAGAGGAATTTAAGAACATTAAGGTTTTAAAGAGTGAGAATAAAGATAATAAAGAAGGTAAGGATCAAAAAGTTGAACAATAAAATTTAAATAAACAAGGATAGGTATTTTGATTATGATTATAGAAATTGCTACTTGGTTGATGTATTTTGTAAGCACATATTTTGCTGTATTTTTGTTGTTGGTAGTTCTTGAAAAGGGGATTGATAAAACTAGTAAAAATGGCAATTGGAGACCTTTGGTTAGTGTTGCTGTACCAGCTTATAATGAAGAGGATACTATTAAAGAGACTATTAATTCTGTTTTGAAGTTAGATTATCCTAAGGATAAGATTGAGATCATTGTTGTGAATGACCGCAGTAAAGATAGGACTGGAGAGGTCTTGAAAGAGATTGTTAAGGAGAATAAAGATAAAAAGGATTTAAGGATTGAGGTGATAGAGCATGAGATAAATAAGGGAAAAGGTGCTGCTCTGAATAGCGCTTTAAGAGTTGCTAGAGGAGAGATATTTATTTGCTTGGATGCTGATAGTTTTGTAAGGAGAGATGCTTTAGAAAAGATTCTGCCTCATTTTGATGGCGAGGAAGTTGCTAGTGTGCTGCCTTTTATGAAAATAACCAGGACAAATAATTTGATATTAAAAATACAATGGGTTGAGTATTTGATGAATTTTTTTTTGAAAAAGATAAGCGGGAATATTGATTGTATTCATGTTACACCCGGACCCTTTGGTTGTTACAGAAAAAAGATTTTAGAGAGCGTTGGAGGTTTTGACGAGAATAATTTGACTGAGGATTTGGAGATGGCTGTGAGATTGCAGAAAAATAATTATAAAATTAAACAATTATTAGATGCAGAGGTTGTGACAGTTGCTCCTGATAGCTTTAAAGGATTTTATAAGCAGAGAAATAGGTGGTATAAGGGAACTTTGTATAATATTTACAAACATAAGGATATGCTATTTAATACAAAGTACGGGGAATTTGGAGTTTTTCATTTGCCAATGGTTGTTGGAGCTGCCTTGCTTTCTTTGAGTTTTGCTTTTTTGATTGTTTTTTATAGATTAATCAGGCCTGTAGTTACAAGATTTTATGATTTGAGCTTTATAGATTTTAATTTTCCTTTGATGATTGAAGTTGGGGCTAAGAGATTTAGTTTTTTAGATTTTAATTACACTATGGTTTATTTAACTGCAATGGTTTCTGTGTTCGCTTTGATTTGGATTATTAGCTCGCATATTTATAGCAAGGAAAATTATTTAAGAAAGGGTTTTTTCCCATCGGTTTTGTTTTTAGTTATATACCCTATTTTTCTTGCATTAATATGGTTGGGAGTTTTGTTTGATCTGGTGAGGAAGAAAAAGCAGAGATGGTAGCTAAATAAAATGATTGATAGGAAGATTTACTGGAAAAAGCATATTGCAGCTTTTTTTATTACTCTTTTTATTTTTTTGATTGGACTACTGATAGGATTAAGAATAAGTAATTCAAGATTAGATTTGTTGCAGAGCTTTAGTGAGAAGCAAAGGGCTGATTTTGAAAGTTTGCAATTGCAGTATGTTTATTTGACTACTACGAATGGAAGTTGCACTGCATTAAGAAAGGCGCTGGAAGAGAGCGTAAATAATTTAGAGAATGCAAGAATTAAATTAGAAAATTATTTGCAGAGCGCATATGAGAGCGAGAGATTTTTAGATGAGAAGAGAAAATATATGCTGGCTGAGATTAGATATTGGCTGTTGGCAAGACAAACAGAAAATAGTTGTGGAAAGGATAGTGTAAGTGTATTGTATTTTTATGAAGAAGATGATAAATGCGGAAAATGTTCTACACAGGGTTATATTTTAACAAGCTTGAAAGATAAATTTAAGGATAAGTTGCTTATATTTTCTTTAGATGCAAGTAGTGAGGAGGCAATGGTAAAGATTATTAAGAACGTTTACAATATTAATGAGGTGCCAAGTTTGGTTGTGGATGATGATGTTGTGAGGGGATTTATTTTAGAGGATGATTTATTTAGAGTAATATGCAGGAAATTTAAGAATAAATTAGATGTTTGTGAAGATGCAATGTGAGATTTGTGGGGTTGATACAGAGTTGGTAACAGCTGAGATAGAAGGTAGTTTGTTAAATGTTTGTAGAAAATGTGCAAGTTTTGGCAAGATTGTTGAGAGGAAAGAGAAAAAGGAAAATTTGAAGAGGGTTAAGAGATATTTTGATAAAGAGGTTCTTGATTTGATCGTTGAGGATTTTTCTGAGAGGGTAAAAAATGCTAGGGAGAGTTTAGGATTAAAGCAGGAAGAAATGGGTGATAAGGTTGGAGAGAAGGAGAGTGTTATTCATAATCTTGAGAGAGGAAAAATAAAACCGAGTATTGTTCTTGCGAAAAAATTAGAGAAGTTTTTGAACATAAAATTAATTGAGGAATATAAGGATGAGAATGTGAAGTTTGATTTTAAAAATACAAGCTTAACTATTGGTGATTTGATAAAGATAAAAAAGAAAAAATGATTTTTTTATTTAATTCTACAGCAGACTGCATCTGCTCTTAAGTCATAAGATTGATTGCTTAATATTGCTCCTAGTCGGCAATTTATAAAATTACCTCTTGTATCTGGGAATGGTTCAAGTGTAAAAATGTCAGACCAAAAAGGATGACGGATTCCACATGTACCTCCTGTTAATTTATATCCTGATGGGCAGTAAGCTCTAATTTCTGTGCTGCCGAATGCTGTTATAAACTGTGTTTCTGTTATGCAATCTAAGGCTGGTTTTATACCTCTTGTTTGCTGTCCTGTTATTTGCGTGTTACTTCCAAAATTACTTCCAAGAAAAGATAGTGCAATAACTGCAAGAACCGTAATAACAAAACCTTTGTTTTCCAAGATTAACACCTCCTTTTTGTATTGGTTAGATAAAAATTTGTTGAGGTTCATATATATATATCTTTCTTTTTGCGTTTTTGATTTTTGAAACTTGAACATAGAAAGATTTAAAAGATTATTTATAGAAGGTGAGATTATGGAAATCAAGGTTGTTGAGGAAGATAAGAATAGAATTAAATTTGAGATTAGCGGGGAGGGGCATAGTTTTTGCAGTGCCTTGAAGAGTGAATTGTGGAATGATAAAAGCATTGATGTTGCTGCTTATTTTATAAAACATCAGCTTGATCCTAGGCCAATATTTGTTGTGGAGACTTCTAAGGGAGATCCAAAGAAAGCTGTATTAGGGGCTGTGGAGAGGTTGCAGAGGAGAAATAAAGAGATGGCTGAGAAATTTAAGAAATTATAAGCAGTTTATCAATTTTAGAATATTAATTTTTGACTTTGGACTTTCAAAAAGATTTATAAATGCTTATCTTTGGTGTTGTGAAATGGGATTGAAGAGATTTTTGAAGAAAGCCTGGCGTTTTATCTGGTATGAAGATTCATTGTTGTCTTGGCTGGCTAATCTTGTTCTTGCTTTTGTCCTTGTTAAATGGGTTATATATCCTGGGTTAGGATTGTTGCTAGGAACTTCTTTTCCTATTGTAGCTGTTGTGAGTAGTAGCATGGAGCATCAAGGGCAGGATTTTGATATGTGGTGGGGATTGCATAATAGCTATTGGGTTGATAATGGATGGAAAAAAGAGGAATTTATGAATTGGTCTTTTAAAAATGGGTTTAACAAAGGAGATATAATGATAATTAAGGGAATAGAATCGAAAGGTATTAAAGTTGGAGATGTGGTTGTGTACGAAAGTAATATGTTTAGGAATCCTATAATACATAGAGTTACTGGAACAAGATTTGATAATGGAACTAAGAAATATCACTTTACCACTAAAGGAGATAATAATGAATATGCTGATTCAAGAGAGGTGAGTGAAGATCAAGTTAAAAGAACTGGAAAAGCAATTGCTAGGGTGCCTTTGTTAGGATGGATAAAGATATTTGTTGTGAGCATATTAGAGAGGGTGATTGGATAAAATGTTTTTTTGCGAGAAATGCGGGGCAATTTTAGTGCCTAAAAAAGATAAAGGAGCTAGTAAATTAGTTTGTAATTCTTGTGGGTATATTTCTAATAAGAGGCAAAGTTTGATTTTGAAAGAAAAAGTAGAGGTACCAAAAGAGAAAGAGATTGAGGTGATTAAAGAGAGGATTGAGACTTTGCCTAAGACTAAAGAGATTTGTCCTAGGTGCAAACATGATGAGGCTTATTTTTGGTTAGTACAAACAAGGGCCGGAGATGAGGCTGAGACTAGATTTTTTAAGTGTGTAAAATGTTCACATACTTGGAGGTCTTATACTTGATTTTGAGATTTAGGTTTTAAATTTTAAACCAAAGGATTTATAAATTTAGAGCTTTTTTTGAATGAGGGGGTAAAATGAGACTAAGTTTAGCTGAGCCTAAATTATTAACAGATTCTGTTAATGTGATTTCTGAATTAGTTAATGAGGTGAGATTAAAGATAGATAAGGATAAATTGGAGATTATAGCTATGGATCCTGCTAATGTGGCAATGATTGTTTTTAAATTATTAAGCAGTTCTTTTGCTGAATATAAGGTTGAGAAGGACTTTAGTATAGGAATAAGCTTAGATTCTTTAAAAGCTGTTTTGAGAAGAGTAAAGGCTAGTGATGTTTTGAATTTAGAATTGGATGAGGAGAGAAATAGATTTAAAATACAGTTGAAGAGTGATAGTACTAGAACTTTTAATTTGGCTTTATTGGATTTAGAGGAGAAAGAGGAAAAAATACCTGAGTTGAAATTTCCTGTTAAGATTGAGACAAGCACAATGGTTTTTGACGAGGCAGTACAAGATATGGATGTTGTGGCTGAGAGTGTTGCTTTGATTGCTGATAAGGATAGGTTTGTTGTAGAGGGGGAGGGAACAACAAGTGATGCAAGGGCTGAGATTTTGAGGGATGAGCAGACAAATATTAAAACTAATTCTAAGGAGAGTGTTAAAGCTAAGTATAGTATTGAATATTTGAAAAAAATAATTAAAGCGAGCAAATTAGCTAATAATGTCTCGATACAATTTGACAAGGATTATCCATTGAAGATAGATTACTTAGTTAAAGACAAGTTGAGTTTGAGCGTGATTTTAGCTCCAAGGGTGAGTAATGAATAGTTTTTGATTATTATTTTAATTTCTAAAATTTTTTGATTTTATCTTACAAGATTTATCTTGGGAGTTTGGAGACTTTTTTCATATATAATTTTGGGAGGAGATTTTTTAATAGGATGATTATTTTTGATCTTAAAGATATGATAGTTTCGAATTTATTTTTTTGAATTGCTTTTATTATTTCTTTTGAAACTTGATTTGGGGATAGAAGATTTTTGTGCCTTTGTTTGTGTGGGAATTTTTTCCATGTTTCATTAGAATAGAAATTTGTTGAGACTGCTGCTGGGCAGATTAAAGAGATTTTGATATTGTGATCTTTTAGTTCATAGTAGAGTGATTCTGTTAAACCAACTATTGCGTGCTTTGAGGCTGAGTAAGCTGCAATATTTGGAAATCCTGACTTTCCTGAGACTGAGGAGATGTTGATTATTTGGCCTGAGTTTTGTTTTATCATTTGAGGGAGGGTAGATTTTATGCAATTGATTGTACCGTAGAGATTTGTATCTATTTGATCTTGGATTTCTTCTTGGGTTGAATCTTGGAATGGTTTATAGTAACCAATTCCAGCGTTATTGATTAATGTATCAATTCTTTTGAAGTTTGAAATTATTTTTTGAAATGTTTTCTTGACTTGATTTAGGTTTTTTATGTCGCAGATAAAATATTTTGAATTTGGGCTGTGGTGAGAGATCTCATCGAGAGTTGATTTGAGTTTTTCTTCTGATCTTGAAATTAGTGCGAGAGTTGAGCCTAGTTTTGCTAAATTTATTGCAAGAGATTTTCCTATTCCAGATGAGGCTCCTGTTATTACGATGATTTTGTCTTTGAAGTTCATAATTTTTAATTGGCGGAAAGTTTTAAATAGTTATCTTGTCTCGTAATTTGATTAAAGAGATGTTTGAATTGAAGAGGTGTTTGAATGGAAGATAAGAGATTGAATATTGCAGTTGTTTTGCTTTTTGTGATTGCACTCGTTGGAATTTTTGATACAGGGAGTTATGAACCTACTGGAGAATTTTTAGGTATATCTTTTTTAGATGATGAGGGGGAAGAAGACATAAGTTGTGGGGGAAGTGAATATCCAGAGAGTTTTCCGGAGCTAAAATGTAAATCAGATGAATTTGAATTAAATGAGTTTAATGTGGGGAGAAAAGAGAGTTGTACATTTTGTTTGGGTTGTGCTAGCCAGCCAACACAGAATAAATTAAATAAGCTTTGTAATAAAATTAGAGATGAAGGTAGAGGATTATCTTGTCCAAGTAATTGTCCAAAAAAAAGTTTTTTTGGAGGAGTACAATGTAAAGATTGTCAACAGACTAGTATTTTTAATATAGACCTAACTTGCGTTATACACTTTAAAATTAAGTGTGAAAGTGGTTCTGGATCAGGTAGTAAGTCAGGGAGTCAAACAGGACCTGGAAAAGCTCCACCTACAGGAGGAGGGACTTGTAAAAAAACTGGACAAAGTTCAGAAGGGCCAAAATGTGGTGGGAAATGTCCTGATAATTCTGATTATAGGTTTCGTACAGTTTGCGGAGTAAAAGAGGGTCAATGTATGTGTAGATGCCCTAATAGTAAGGAATGTACTGATGGATCTCAGTGTCCTGTAGTAACTGGTGATAGATATTATGATTGTGTTGATGGTTGTTGTGTATTAAAGAGCTTGCCATAATTATAAATATTTTAAATATCTTAAATATCTCTGTTAATTATTTCTTCAACTACTTGCTTGACTGTGTTAGATGGAATTGCAAATCCAAGGCTTTCATAACCTGCTATTTTTAATTCATTTATACCAATTATATTTCCTTGTGTGTTGATTAAAGGGCCACCTGAGTTGCCTGGATTTATTGGAACGTCTGTTTGAATTAATGGTGGAAGGTTTGGAGAGAGTACTCGGTCAAGTTGAGAAACAATTCCTTCTGTAACTGAGAATCCAAGACCAGCTGGATTACCGAGAGCAATAACTTTTTCTCCTATCTTGACTTTTGATGAGTCTGCAAATTCTAGATCATAGTGATTTTCTGTTTGTATTTTTAAGACGGCAATATCTTTATTTTCTGAATATCCGACTAAAGAGGCTTGGAATATATCTTTTCTATAATCTACAACATTTATGATTCTTGCATCTCTGATAACATGATAATTTGTTACAATAAATCCGTCACTTGTGATAATTGCTCCTGAGCCTTGGCCTTTGTCTGTGAATATAGAGACAACACCCTTTATTACATCTTCAACTATTGCTGAGAAATCACCCGCTTCTATTGAAATTCCTTTTAGCTCTTCTTCTAGTTCTGATAGTTTAATATTGCTTTCTTCTTCAATTTTCTTTATTGTTTTTGATATTGTATCAAATTTTTTTTGATTTTCTTCTTGAGAAGATCTAATTACATTTTGAACGAGCTGAAATTCTGCTTCCACAATCCCTTTAAAATCTGATATATTTTGATTTAGGGAATAGATTTGTTTGTTATAATTTGTGATGAGAAAAAAAGAGCCAGCTATTAATAAGATTATTGAGATTGTACTAAGTGTTACGGCTAAGGTTGATTTTTCGGGCATAGATTTTAATGCCATTTTTGGTTTAATAAAGTTTTCTTTGGTTGATTTGGATTTTAATAAAAAAGTATTTAAATTAATGAATTTCTAGAATAATTGAAAAGAGGGAGAAAGATGAGTTTAAAAGAGAAGGCTATTTTGATGGTATTTTTAACAGTCTTTTCTATTTTTTCTGTTTACAATATAAATGTTAATGCTGAGCAGCAAGCTTGTTGCGAGAGAACTATTGAAGATGAGTTTTGTTTGTATACTGATGTGGGTAATTGCAATCCTGATTATAATAAAGAGTTTGCAAGTTGTGAACAGACATCTTATTGCCAGTTGATTTCTTGTGTTGATGTGAATACTGGAATTTGTTATAAGAATGTTCCTGTTGCTAGGTGTTACAATATGCAGAATACAACAATTGACTATAGCAATCCAAATTGTGATAATTATCCCAAGGGATGTTGCAAAATTGGAAACCAGTGCAGCTTAAGGACAGAGGAGAATTGTGGATATGTTTCAAGAGGGTATGGAGAGTTTGATATTAGTGAGATTTTTGATAGTGGCATTACAGATGAGAGAGAGTGCATTAGTGAGTGTCAGCAGAGTGAAGAGGGTTGTTGCATAAGTGAAAGCGGGACTTGTAGTTTTGTGAGAAAAGAGAATTGTGTGAATGATGCTTACAGTGATGGAAGTAGTACGGGATTTTTTAGGGGGTATTGTAGCCAAGCTGCTTTATGCAGTGCTTGTGTTGCTAGAAATAGAAAAGGATGTGTTGAAGGTTCTGAGGATGTTTATTGGTTTGATAGTTGTGGCAATAGAGAGGAGGTAGTAGAAGATTGTGATTATACAGAAGGAACTATTTGCGGAGAAGAGAATGGTGATATAAAATGTATAAGTACAGATTGCCAGGATACAGTTGATTTTGAGTTTAATATTCATGATCCTGGGATGGGTCAGATGAGGAGGCATGGAGAAAGCTGGTGTGTTTATGAAGGAAGAGTTGGGCCAACTTTAGATATAGTTGGATCTAGGCATTATAAGAGAATGTGTGTCATGGGCAAAGAATTAGTTGAGCCTTGTAAAGATTATAGGAGAGAAATGTGTTTGCAGATTATTGATTATGAAAATGAATTTAGTTATGGACAGTGCGCTGAAAATAAAGGAGCTAGATGTGTTCAGGAATGTAATAAAGCAAATGCTGAGGAGATGGAAAAATTAGAATATGCTCAATCATTAAAAGAAGATAGAGAATGTTGCGAGGGTAATGGTTGCTTGTGGGCTCATGGAGATGTAAATGTTAAGGGAACAAATGTAAGTATTGGGAAATGTGTTCCTGTTGTGCCTCCTGGATTGGCTTTTTGGGAAGATCCTGAACCTGGAACAACTCCTGAAGAAGATGTGAAAGAGATTTGTGATTTAGGTGATAATAAATGTAAGTCTGTTTGGGAAAAAACCTGGTTTTCTGGATGGGAATGCAAAGTAAATTGCAGGTGTGAAAAGAATCAATGGGTAAATGATATGAATACATTTTGTAAAAGCTTAGGAGATTGTGGAGCGCATTATAATGTAAAATGGGTTTTAACAACTGGAGGGCAAGATGCTTATGGAGGAAAGACTGGGAGATTTGATCCTGAATTAGAGGAAAAGTTTTCATATTATCAGGAAAGCGGAGATATTTTAACAATTGCTTATAATGCGAGTGTACATAATCAATTATTTGGGGTTTCTAGTTCAGTGGCAGAATTAAGAAATGCTATAAGAATGAGTGGGATT
>CAZCNK010000007.1:10190-25374 GCA_964500345.1 Candidatus Woesearchaeota archaeon
TGCAGCTGTTGCTGGAGGCGTAATAATTACAGCACTCTTAACTAGCGCTGCATTTGCTTCTCTTGCTGGACCGATTGGATGGATTGTTGGGTTAATATTGCTTGGTGTTGCTTTGGTTCTTTTGATTATATCTGAGATTTTGGGTATAGGAGATACAAAGGAATATGTGCATAATTTTGATTGCGGGGCTTGGCAAGCTCCAAGTGGGGGAGAAGATTGTGAGAGGTGTAATGAGGATGAGAGATTTGAGTGCAGTGAATATAAATGCAGAAGTTTAGGAGCTGCGTGTAGATTTGTGAATGAAAGTGGGGAAGCGCAATGTGTTGATACAAATCCAAATGATATAATGGCGCCTACGATAACACCTTGGCATGATGTTTTGAGTTCTGGTTATAGTATTTCACCTACTGGAACTGGATATTTAATACAGCCAGATGTTGAAGCTTTTAATAGAGTTACATTTGGAATTAAGACAGATGAGTCTGCTAGATGCAAAGTAGATAATGAACACACAAATAATTATGAGGAGATGGATGATTTTTTTGGAGAGAGGGCTTTTAGCACTGAGAAAAATATTACGTTGATGTTGCCAGGCGGGAGAGATTATACTTATTATATAAGATGTGTTGATTATAATGGGAATGGAGAGGATATGGCAGAGTATACTATACAGTTGTCTACTAAGGATGAGCCTGATGGAATAGTGCCTGAGATTTTGGGAACTACTATAGAAGATGGGGCTTATGTTGCTTATGGTGTGAATGAAACTAATGTTGGAATTTTTGTTAATGAGCCTGCAAATTGCAAATGGAGTGAGTTGGATGAGGATTATGATGAGATGTCTAGTAATTTTACTTGTGAAATAGATGTTGATGAAGAGCCAACTTTCTTTGATGTTTATGAATGTGATACTATCTTGACTAATATTAAAGATAATCAGAATAATGAGTTTTTCTTTAGATGCATGGACTTAGTTGGTAATAAAAATCAGGAGAGTTATGAATTTAATTTGAGAGGGACTTTGCCTTTGCAGATCTTGAGTGAAGAGCCAAACGGGGATTTATATGTGAAGAATGTACAATTAAAAGTTGTGACTGGTGCTGGGGCTGAAAATGGAAGGGCAATTTGTGGTTATGGGAGAGATGACAGGTTAATAAGATTCTTTGAAACAAATTCAAGCACACATACACAGCAATTGATAAATTTGACACGGGGAAATTACAGATATGATATTAGCTGTGTTGACGTTGCAGGTAATCTTAATGAAAGTAAGATTGAGTTTAATATTTTAGTTGACTTGGAAGCACCTGTGATAACTTATATATTTGCTGAAGGCGGAATATTGCATATAATAACAGATGAAAATTCAATATGCGAGGCATCTAGTGAGCATTATTTTGAATTTGGGACTGGAACCCAGTTTAGCGGGATAAATACTAGAGAACATACTATTCCAGTTAGCGATGTTGAGAGATTATATGTGAGGTGCAAGGATATTTATGATAATGTTATGGAGCCAATTACTGTTTATCCATAACCATAATATTTAAAAGAAAGGATATTATAAAAATGGAAGGTGCATTAAATGAAAAGAGGTAAATTTGGAAAAAAATTAAGAGGAAAGTTTGGGCAGGTTTCTATGTTTGTTATTATTGGTATTGTTATTTTAGCTGCAGTGTTATTAATTTTATTTTATCGAGGACAATTTTTCTTTCCAGCTACTCCACAAGCTTTAGAAGATAGAATGAATTCTATTAGAGAGCATGTTAGTGAATGCATTAGAGAGATTAGCCCTGAATATATTAATAGAATTGGGTTGCAAGGGGGATATTTAGCTACAAGTGAAGGAACTTATAGAAAAGATAATGATGTTCCAATTAGTTATTTGTGTTATAATGTTGAAGATAAACCAAATTGTTATAATAGGATGCTGACTTTAAATGAGATGGAGAGTCAGCTGAGTGAAGCTATAAAAAATGGGTTGATGACTTGTATTAATTTAAGGAGTTTTGGAAGGGGTGCTGATTTGCAAAGGGGAAATTTAAACGTTGAAACTGAGATTGGGAGAGAAGAGGTAATTGTAACTGCAAATATGCCTGTCACTTTGAAGAGAGGAGATTTAGTTGAGAAAGAAGAGGAGTTTTTTGCAACCATTAACAAGCCATTAGGAAAATTATATGAGGTAAGTCAAGATGTTATTGATGTTGAGACTGAGTTTGGTGAGTTTGATCAGTTGTCTTATCTAACTGCAATACCTCGAGATTTTATAATTGAGAAAAAAAGGCCTTATCCTGATAAATTATATATAATTATAGATGATAGTGGGTATGTATTTCAATTTTTTGTGCAGGATGAGCCTAGTTAATTTTTTAGGTGCAAATAATGTTAAATGAAATTGTTAAGGAGAGAAGAATTTGGATATTTTATTTTGTTGTTTTATTTAGTTTTTTGAGTCTAATTTTGAGATTTGATTTTGTAAATGCGGAAGAGCAGAAGGTTTGTTGTTCTGAAACTGTGAATGGAGATCATTGCCAATACGTTGATGTAGGTGAATGTGAACCAGGTGCATTGCAAGCTGCTGCAACTTGCGAGCAAACTTCTTTTTGTAGGTTAGGTTGTGGATTTGATCAAGGAAGTGGAAAGTGTTTTAAGAATACTCCTAGATTTACTTGTGAGCAAGAGGGAAATTGCACCTGGTTGGAGAGTGCAAATTGTGAGATTCCTCAATGTCAAAAAGGGTGTTGTGTTTTGAGTAGCGAATGTAGCTTTATTACACAATTGGAGTGTAAGAGGGCAACTTCTTTGTTTGAGGATGTGAATATGACTTTTAAAGAGGAGATAGCAAGTGAGAGGGATTGTATTAATCAGTGTAGGAGTTTTGAAAGAGGTGCTTGTGTTGCTCCTGATAGAAGCTGCAAGTTTACAACAAGAGAATCTTGCCCTTATACTTTTAATGGAACTTTTGAAAATAGAACAGGGCCTTTAGTTGGTTTTCATGTTGATAAATTATGCAGTCATCCACAATTAGGGACTGAGTGTGCGAGGCAGCAATATACTGGGTGCTTGCCTGACAGGGATGAAGTTTATTGGTTTGACAGTTGTGGAAATCCTGAGAACATTTACAGTAGTGATAAAATAAGTAGTTATAATAATGGATTTGTTTTGAGTAAAGAAGAGGGTTGTGGTTTTGGAAATGCTAATATAAACAATGAAAATTGTGGAAATTGTGATTATAGTAAAGGAAGCATATGTGGATTGGCTCCTCAAAATGTGAATCCCAGATTTGGGGATTATACTTGTTTGGATTTGAGTTGTAGAGAATTAACAATAAGTGATACAACACCAGCTACGAGTGAAGAAGGAGATATTAGGAAACATGGAGAGGGTTGGTGTAGTTATGATGGAGTGCCAGGATTTGGAAGGGATTTTGTTGGCAGTAGGCATTATAGAAGATTGTGTATAAAGGGAAAGGAGTTGACAGAACCTTGCAAGGATTTTAGAGAAGAGATGTGTGTGCAAGGCATTCAAGGAGAAGATCCTTTTGAAACTCAAGAAGCATTTATTGTTGGAAGAAATTTAAGAGAAGAGGAATTTATTCAAGGTGCTTGCAGACCAAATAGATTCCAGAGTTGTGTTGATATAAAGAATCAGTTTGATTGTGAGAATTTACAGCAGAGGGATTGCATATGGATGGGAAAAAGGGTAGAGGGAGAGGATAAACAAAGACAGAATAAGGATGGGGCTTGTGCTCCTTTAGTAAGTCCAGGATTAAAATTTTGGCCTGATGAAAGCACTGGAGAAACTCCTGAGCAAGATGCTAAGGCAACTTGTGAGAAGGGAAATAGGGAATGCCAGGCTGTTTTTGAGAAGAGCGGAACAGAAAAGTTATTTGGTGGGAGATGGGAGTGTGTTGCTAACTGTCAATGCTTGGAGAAAATATTTTTGCAGAGTGCAAATAATTATTGCAAGGCTTTAGGAGATTGCGGGGCTTGGTTTAATATTGCTGGTAAATTTACTGAAGGTGGATTTATTGAGGATAGCAAGGTTGATTTAGAAGAAGGTGATGTTGAGAGTTTTGATTCACTGGTTATGATTAGAAAAAAGGGAGGTAGAGATGAGGGTGTTTTTTCAAAATTTGGAGAATTTTTTTCTAGAAGCGCGATTCCTCTTTCATTTTTGGGAGCAGAGTTTTTTACTGCAGGATATCAATTTGGATTTAAAGCAGCTGGAAGTTTAATTGGACCAATTCAGGGAACTGCTTTGAGTGCAATTGCCGGGCCAGAACATGTTTTTGCTAAAGAGTTTATCAAGACTGTTGCTATGAATGAAAATACAGCGTTAGGAGAAGCTGCTAAGGCTGCTTATGATGCTGCATACGCTGGTGCTAAAGGATTGGGAGAGGAAGCAGCAAAAGAGGCTGGGAAAAAGGCGTTTGAAAAAACAATTGCAGAACAAAGTGGTAAAGCTAGTTTATTTGGAATAAGCCCATTTTATTTGAGTATGATAAACACTGCATTGTGGGCATGGACAATTTATAACTTAATTGATGTTTTGTTTTCTGATACTAAGGTTGAAACTGTGAGTGTAAAGTGCGAGACTTGGGCAGCTCCTACTGGGGGGAGTGATTGTGAGAAGTGTGATCAAGAGGGAAAAGAGTGTAGTGAATATAGGTGTAAGAGTTTAGGGCAGTTGTGCAAATTAATTAATCCTGGAACCAAGGATGAGAAATGTGTGAATAGTAATCCAAATGATGTGACAAGTCCTATTATAAGTGCAAATCCAAGTGTATTGCCAAGAGGTCTTACAATAACTGAAGTTGCAAATGAAGGATTTAGCGTGAATGAAAAGATTGAGCCATTTACTCCAGTGACTTTAGGGATAAATACAAATGAGTTTAGTCAATGCAAATATAGCAATAATCATAGCATGAAATTTGATGATATGGTGAATTTCTTTGGAGATGGTTTGTTTAGAAAGAATCACACAATAACATTTTCTTTGCCTGGAGCAGTTGCTGAGGAAGAGGGGTTAAGGTTAACTAATAGGGGGAAATTTACAGTGTATTTAAGATGTCAAGATGGGAATGGAAATAAGAATAACAGGGATTATTATATTAGATTTGAGGTGAAGCCAGGGCCTGATTTAACTGCTCCTGTTATAGAGTTAACTAGTATTGAAAATGGGGCTTTTGTTCCTGCAGGGATTAATCAAACTTTGTTTACTGCTTTTTTGAATGAGCCTAGTGAATGCAGGTGGGATGATATTGATAATGATTTTGATAATATGAGAAATGAATTTAGTTGTAGAATACAGCCATTGCCGAGCACTTCAATATTTTTTGGATTGTTTGACTGCAATACTGTTTTAGACAATATAGTAGATAATAAAGAGAATATTTATTTTATTAGATGCAAGGATCAACCTGGGAGGGATGAGAGCGAGAGAAATGTGAATGAGGAAAGTTTTGTGTTTAAGTTAAGTGGAACTATTCCATTGGAGATAACAAGTGTAAGTCCATTGCCAGGAACTGAATTATTTAATCCAAGTCCTGTGTTGAAAGTTATAACTGCTAAAGGTGCTAGAAATGGAATTGCAATATGTGGGTATAATTTCTTTGATTCAAGTCCACAAAGTGCTATTGACTTTTTGAGGACAAACAGCAGTGTGCACGAACAACCATTTGTTAATTTGAGTGCTGGGAATTATAATGTTTTCATAAATTGCATTGATGTTGCTGGAAATTTAGCTAATACAACAACTAGCTTTACAATAAGTGTTGATACTGCTGCACCTCAGATTGCACAAATATTTACAGAGGGAAGTATATTACATATAGTGACAGATGAAGAGAGTACTTGTGAGTATAGCACTAGTGGAACATTTACATTTGGATCTGGAATTAGAATGACTGGAGAAAATACTTTTGATCATGAGGCTACTTTAGAGAGCAGTGTGTTTTATGTTAAGTGCAGGGATGCATTTGGCAATGAGGGAAGTTATACTGTTTTTGTTTAGATTTTTTCTTTAGTATTTTGAATTTAGAAATTTTATTAGGATTAATTTTTGATGTAAAAGTTTATATATTGTTATGAGTTTAATTTTTTATGATGATTAGAAAAAGAGGCCAGTTGTTAAGTCAGCCTTTTGTTTATATTTTTGCTTTAGTAGTTGGGGCTTTGATTCTTGTTTTTTTTTTTTTTTTCGTTTTAGATTTGAAGAAAACAGCTGATTTTACTGAGCTGTCCACTTTTGTTAATAAGTTGCAAGATGTTATAGATGGATATGGCAATTTTGATGTTGGGAGCAGCAAGAAAATAAGCTTGAGTTTGCCTGGGAAAGTTGAGAAGGTTTGTTTTGTGAATCCTGATTTGGCCTTGAATACTGCTGGATTAGATGATTTTTTTGCTAGCGTTTTGCAGAGCAATAAGAAGAATAATTTATTTATTTTGCCTTTGGATGCTTTTCCAAGTCCTGCTCCTGATTTTTTCATTGAGGGATTAATTGTTTTAAGCGAGAATCCTTTATGTGTTGAGACTGATGGTGTGCTGAAGATTAGTGTGGAGACTATGTTGCATAATAATAAGATTTTTGTTGATGTTAAAAGGGTTTGATTTGAATTTACGGGGAAATTTAAATGATAAATAAAAGTGGGATAAATAAAAGGGGTTTTGAGGCTGATATTTTTAAATGGATATTGAGCGGAGTGATAGGGGCATTTGTAATTGTTTTTTTTGTGAGGTTTGCTTATCAGGAGATTGGGTTAAGAGAGAAGTTGAATTATAGAGAGATTATTAAAAATTTAGATTTTCAGTTGGAGGCTTTTTCTGTGAGTGATAGTTCTAGCAAGATTTTGGGGTATAAGCAGGATGTAGAGATGGAGTTTAGCTGCGATGGAGTGAGGAGCGGTGATTTTTTTATGAAAAATAACAGGGTGATTTTTGCTCATAATGAGTTTAATGATGATAAATTATTAATATGGACTAAGGTTTGGGAGTTTCCTTTCAAGGTTGAGAATTTTTTTTATTTAAGCGGGAAACAAGATAGATACTTGCTTGTTTATGATGATTTGAGCAAGGATTTTGTAATTGGATTGAACATTCCAGGAATTTTTAATTTGCAGAAGATTCATAAAAGAGATACAAATAGTAATTTAAATTCGTTAAAAGGGGTGAAGGAGATTGTTTTTTTTACTAATGCAGATTTAGATTTAGTAAGGAATTTGGCTGCTAGATATTTAGAGATTGATTTAAATAATAAAAAGATTAAATTTGACAATGGAAATGAAGAGATTTATTTTGGAGATGAGGTTTTAATAGGAGCAATATTTTCTGATGATTATGAATGTGTGAAGGAAAAGGTTTTGAAGGAATTAAAGGAGATGATGGACATTTATAATGGGAAGATAAGTTTAATGAAGGCTAAGGAATTAAGGGAGAGGTGTTTGGGATTATTGAGTAATGGGGAGATTTTAATAAGGCAGTATAGAAATGAAGATGGGATTATGCTTTATAATTTTAGAGATAAATTAAATGAGGTAAATAATGAGCTTAGGAGAAATGATTGCGGAGCTATTTTTTAGATTTTGAAATTAAATTAAAAATGAAGTTGATTTAAAGGATTTAGAGGATTTGTGAAAAATGAAATTGAAGAGGAAAAATTTTAAAAAAAAATGAGGAAGAATTTGGAGAAAAGGGCTCAGGTTCAGATTACTGAGACAATGTTGGTTATGCTTGTTATTGTTCTGATAATTGCAATTGGGATTTTTGTTTATTACAAATTTAGCATTAAAAGTGTAAAGGAGAGGGGTGTTGAATTAGGGGAAGAAGAGGCTACTGCAATTTTGAGCAGCATTGTTTCTATGAAAGAGATTAAATGCAATGATGAGGATTGTTTAGATACTTTAAAGATATTAAGCATTGGAGATAAGTTGAAGGAGAAATTAAATGGAAAGAGAGTTATTATAGAGAAGATTTATCCTATTGTGGTAGGTAATGAGAGATGTGATATCAGGAAATTTAATAGTGTTGAATATCCTGGGAATTGCAAGTATTATGTAATTAATGAGGAAAGTGGTAATGGTTTTATAATATCGACTCCTGTGTCTTTGTTTTATCCTGAGACAGGTATTTATGGTATTGGAAGGGTTGTGATTGAGGTTATTGAATGAAAAAGAAAAATAAAGAAAATGAAAGATGTAAGAAAAGGCTATGAAAAGGGTATTAAAGAGGGTATGAAAAGGGGGCAAACTGAGGTTATTGGACTAGTGGTAATTGTTTTTTTGTTAGTAATGATTGGAGTAATTTACTTAAAGTTTGCTCTTAGTAAAGGGGAGAAGATGCTACCAGAGGTAAGGAATAGCCTAGAGGCTAATAATATGTTAAATGCCTTAATAAAGGCTAATATTGAGGATAAGAGATTTATTGAACTGGTAGATGAGTGTTATAGGAGCGAAGATTGCGAGGGTTTAGAGGTTAAGATAATGGATATTTTGAAAGATGGGTTACAAGGTAAAAGGTATGAGTTTATTGTTGAGGCAGAGAATAGTAATTTTATAGATATGGGGGATTGTGATTTTGGGATTAGTGCAAGTTTTCCTTTTACAAAGGGTGGTATTTATTATGAGGCTAGCTTAAAAATATGTTAAAAGATATTTTAATTTTTAAAATATTTTTTAATTAGATGTTGAGATAGTGACTTGGTTAACTATGGATATAAGGCTTAAAAACAGATTAAAATTGAGTTTTGGGAAGATTAGTGTAAAAAGGTTGAATTATGATGTATGTTATTGGGTATATAAATGTTTATAAATAAGCTATGATTGAAAAAAGTAGTTAGCAACTAATGTAGAAGTTGTGATTATAATGAAAAAAGAGAAAATCGGAGGTGTAGATTAAATGCAAAGATTAAAAAGAACTATAAGAAAAATTGGTGTTTTAGGTACAGGTTTAGCAATGCTTGGTGCAAGCATGAGTTCTGCTTTGGCTTTAGATTTGGCTGATTTACCAGCTCCTTTTGTGGTTGATGGACAATTCCAAGATAGTGCTATAGTAGTTGGTGAAAGGGCAGCTGCAGCTGATACCTTAGGAGCAATTGATATTGCTAAGATGTTGCAATTTAACAGCAAGATATGTGTTCCTTCTCCTGGCGTTGGAGGTGGAGTAAGTATTTCTGGAGATGCTGTTGAGATTGGAGATTCTTCTGATCTTTTAGAGTTAAGAGAGAGATTAGGGGATGTAAGAGAGACATTTACTGAGCTGGATTTAGATGGATTAAGAGGAGGAATTGTAACAACAAATGAGGGAACTACTGAATTTAATCAATATTTAAGATTTGAAGAATTTGGTAATAGCGCTAACAATACATTAAAACCACCTCTTGTTAACTTTACTAGAAATGATGCACCTGTTGATGAGGTTGGAGATTGGCTGGTTGTACAAGAAGGTTCAACTGTAAATGATTCATTTTTTGAGTATGAGATTGAATTTGAGGATGGACTTGAGTCAGATATTGTAAGCAGCAAGTTAGATGATTTGGAAGATGAAGAAATAGTCATATTAGGAACAACTTACACTTTTGTAGATACAAGTGTAGATACTGCTAAGAATGATGTGACTTTAGAGCTTTTAGGAGGAGCAATTTATGCTGTTATGGAAGAAGGAGAAGTTAAGACATTTACTATTAATGGAAAGGAATATGAGATTAATGTATTAATAATTGAGGATGCAGCCCCTGCAACTGTGACTTTTGAGATTAATGGAGAGATTTCTGATCAATTAGTTGATGGAGAAACAGAGGTATTAAGGGATGGAACTTTAGTTGGAATAAGTGATATTGTTCTTAATGAGGCAGGAGAGGCTGGAAGCGGGGATATTGTTGAGGTATATATTGGAGCTACTAAACTAGAGTTGAGAGATTCTAACTATACTGATTCTGAGAACAGTGGTCCTGATCTAGGATTTGAGAGAAGAGTTGAGATTGATGAAGAGTCTATTGAAGATGCTGCTGTGCAAATGAAAGCAAATGAGCTTTCTTCAACAAAGCTTGAGATAAGCAGTATTAAGTACAGGCTTACAGCAGATGCATTACCTGGATACAGAGATGTTTATGTGCCTCCTGGGCATGGAGTCAGAGAATTTTTAGATGAGCCTCAAGGTATGCTTGGATTAACTTGGGATATTAGATATGAGGGATTAGATGAGACTGGAGTATCTGTAATTAAGTTTGATCCAAGTGGTGATGATGAGTATGATTTGGAATTTGAGAATAGAGAGGGATTGGTTTATAAGGTACCATATGTATCAAATGAGGGAAATTTCTACAAATATGGAGATGACAATGATGATTTGGTATTTGTAGAGGGTAACTTTTCTGAGGCTGCAGGTGTTGTAAGAGGAAGTGGTACACAAAATGCTGATACTGGTGACCCATTAAATAACTATAGTACTCTCTTCAATATAGGATTATTAGATTATTTTATATTATCAGATGCAGATAAGAACCCTCAAGGAAACCAAGGGCTTTCAATTGATGGCAATGATGGAGGATACTTAGATGATACTGCTTTTACACATGTAATAAGATATAACTCTATAGATAGGTCTGATCAGAAATTATCATTTGATGATGAGGCTACAGGTTCAAGAGAGTTTACATTTGAGAACTCTACAGTACAGGGTATTATAGGAAAAGCAGAATTAGTTTTTGGAGGAAATACTTTCCAAGCTTTTATCTCTAATCAAACTGAGGCTGGGAGTGACAATCCATTGGTTATTGATATGACTGGTGATGGAGATATTGCAAGAGATGAAGTAAGAATAACAGTGAATGGAGGAGGAATACTAGATTTAGGAAATTCTTCAGTAGCAGATGGTGGAATATTTGGATATGATGATACAGGAGCAGTTAACTGGACAAATAGACCATCACAAGCTAGAAGGCAAATTATAGGATTTGCTTTGATTAACAAGACATTTTTTGTGAACTTGACAACTTTGTCAGAGAACTTTGATGAGAATAGACCATCAACTTCAGCAGGACTTGCTGCTGCACATGAACACTTGAGATTTGCTTTCATAAACAGAACTGGTAATAGAATAGGTGTTGAAACTGGATCTTTCAATGTGTTTGTGGACGAGCCAGATGAGGATGATGACAACCTATATGGAATGAGTGATTATGGAGTATATATTAATGTATTTGATCCAGAAGGAACAGATGATGCAGAGACTATCACATTAGAATATCCTTTAGTGCAGAGGGGAGCAAGGGTATTCTTGACATTTGGAGACACAAAGGCAACAAAGACAGCAGCTGGAGAAGTTTGTTCAGTAGCTGATATTCAATTGGCAGCTATACTTGATTCAGAAGTAAGTGATCCAACAGCACAACATTTGATTTTGGTTGGAGGGCCTTGTGCTAATGATTTGGTTGCACAGGTTGCAGGATTCCCAAGCTGTGATGAATGGACAATGGGAGCTGGAGAGGGATTAGTACAATTGGCACAGAATGGAGACAATGTAGCAATGTTGGTAGCTGGAACTGATGCGATAGATACAAGGGTTGCGTCTAAGGTAGTTGCTGGATTTGGAGATTATGCATTGAGTGGAGAAAAAGCAGCTACATCAGGAAGCTTGAGTTCACCAACAGTAGCTTAAAGCTACTTTAATTTTTTCTTTTTAATTTATAATTTTGAATTTAAGTATTTTGGATTTTCTTGTTTTTGTTGTTAGAGAAATATAAAATAAAAGAAAGTTTTATATAGGTAATTAAGGTGGAGAAATTATTATGATAGTTGGATTTAATTTTAATAGGATAAATGTTGAGAGGAAATCTAGAGTTACTGGTAGGGTTAAGATCAGCCATGATTTGCATATAAAAGAGATTGAAGAGGTAAAAATACCTCTAAAGGAGAGAAAGGCTTTGGGTTTTAATTTTGTTTATATAATTAATTATGAGCCTAATATAGGGGAGATTTTAATTGATGGGGATGTTTTGTATTCTGGCAAGGAAGACGTTGTTAAAGATGTTTTAAATAAGTGGAGGAAAGATAAAAAGGTTGCTAAAGAGGTTTCTATTGAGGTTGGAAATTTCATTATGAATAGATGCAATGTAAAGGCTTTAGAATTGGCTCAGGAATTAAGTTTGCCTAGTCATATACCTTTGCCTAGGGTGCAGGTTAATAAAGAACAGTTAAAGGATTATATTGGGTAATAACAATGGGCTTTATTTTTAAAATTTAATTAAAACTAATGGGGTTTTCTGATGAAATTTGGAACGTTGGGGAAAGGGGCTTTGAAATATCTAATTCCAGGATTTCTGGCTTTTATTATGGTAATGAGCATATTTGGTTTTATAATTGGAAATTTAGGAAATAGTGAAGATAGCAATGATGTTGTAGAGTGGAAAGAGAATGTTTTTAGAAAGAGCACTAGGGGATGGAAGGTGAATTTTCAAAATCAAGAATTGGAATTTTTTTATAATCCTAAAGAGATTCAAGATGTAAGTTTGAGTTTTCCTGTTCAGGTCTTGACTGCTGGGGAGAAGATTTATTTAAGCAGTGATTTGAGGGAGAATTTAGATGAGGCTAGGTTAGATTTTTATTATAATCTAAAGATATTTTACCCTAATTTGTTTTTTGCCTGCACTGTTGATAGTGAGGATTGCAAGGATTTGCCGATTAAAGATTGTGATGATGCAAATGATGGAGTAAAGGTTATTGTTTTAAAAAAGGGTGAGAATAATATAGAATTTAATGAGGATTGTTTAGTTTTAAGTGGAGATAAAGAGCATTTAGTTAAGGTTGTTGATGGAATAATTTATGAATTATATGGATTGAGGTAAGATGAGATAAGATGAAAATCGAGAAAAAAATTAATATAATATTAATTGCAATGGTTGTTGTTTTGGCAGTTGGGATTATAACCTTAATTTGGTATTCTATGAATAAAATAAGCAGAGATTATTTTGATTATAATGGTTTTAATGTGAGGAAATATAAATATGGATATGAGGTTAATGTTTTTATTAATGAGAATCGAGAGGCTAGTGTGATTAAAATAAGAAATGATCCTAGGGAATTAGAAGATATTGAGATTATGGATGGAGTTGTAGGGAGAATTTTAGATATGGATGAGATTTTTATTTCTATAGATCCTGAGAAAAATTTAACTGGAATGACAACTGTGGCTGCTTTTGAGATAGATGGAATCTTGGATAATCCTTTTTTATATAACAAGCCAGTTTGGAGTTCTTTTACAAAACCTTATAAGAATGGAACCGTTAAAAGATGCGAGGATTCAAATTTAACATCTGGAGTTTTTATTTTAGATGTTGGAGATAAGACTGAGATTTATTATGATAAATGTGTTTATATAATTGGCAAAGATGAGAAAGATGTAGTAAGGGCTGCTGATAGACTAGTTCTGACGGTACTTGGTGTGATGGAAGAATAGTATTTAGTAAAATGTATTAAGTATAGTTAGTAAGATGTAAATTTAACATCGTTTTTAATTTTTAGTTAAGTTTATAAAATTAATATTACTTTTTCTATTTATGCCGGGATCGCATAACCTGGTACATCTTTTCTTGGGAAGAAAACCCGGGAAAAGAAGCAGGAAAGTGCGCAGGCCTTGAGTAGAAAGGGTTGCATCCTTTTCAAACCTGCTAGGTGTAATATTTTAAAAATTTTAAAACTGCAGGTTTAATACTTTAAAACAACTGGATGAACATTTTTAAATCTGGTGGAGGTAACCTTTTCAAAACCGCTGGTTGCAAGATTTTAAAACTAGCAATACTTTGGAAAGAAAGCCTGTTCCCTTCGGGGTATCTGGGTTCAAAAATAAGAAACCTAGGTTTCTTATCAATTTCCTGGGTTGTTGAAAGTCCCAGTCCCGGCGTTTAATTATTTTTGATCCTTCAGCTTCTCAATAAGCTTTATAGCATTTTTAATGTTATCTGTAGGAAGCTTTTCTATAGAAAAAACTCCTTTAAAAGCATCTTTGAGGTTATCACTCTTAAAATAAGAGAGAAGTTTATTTAAGTTGTTCTGGAGTTCTTTGATGTTTCCAATTTGAGCAAATTTAATAACTTTATCAGAATCTATGTTGTGGCACAATGCAACAATATCTCTTGCGTCTGTTAATCTTGCTGCATGTATTTTTAGGGCGATAAGTATTTCTTTTGCAGGAATTCTTGCAGTTATTGCCCTTTCTATGCCCACAATATTTTTGGCGTTTGAATTTGCATCTAACTGAGCAAAACTTATAGAAGAATTAGTTTGTCTGCTTACAATACTTCCTATCATTATATCAATAGTAATGGGAAGCTTATCCTTTTTTATGTAACATTCAAATTCACCTTTATACACATCTTCTAGCTTTCTTCTTTTTGTTAATATAAAATGTTTTGCTTTTAGTATATTTGTAAATGAAGAGAGGTCTTTTTTATCAATGCAAATATCTGCATCAACTGAAAATCTATGCATGTAAGCAGATATGGCATAACCACCCATTAAAACATATTTTAGATTTGCTTTGTTAAAACTATCTAAGATATCAAAAATTTCATTCTCCCTTTCTATAAACGATTTTATCATATGTTGGAATATTTTATTTTTATGCTCAAATTATATAGATTATTTAACATCTCTAATGCTGGCTGAAAATTAAAGCTGTACTTTTTAGCCCATTCAATAGTTTTTGCTAATGGTAATACAGGGATTCCTTCACAGTTTTCTTTGTCTATACTTTTGCTTGCTGAAATAATAAAATATATACCTTTTTTCCTTTCTTTCTTGGATGTGTACTTTATTTTTAATTTTGAGAAGAATTCTTCCCAAGCACCTTTGTCTTTTGTTAATATTTCTATAAATATAGGATATGCAATTTTACTTCTTCCTATATTATAACCGCCTTTAGTCCAGATAAATACAGCGTCGGTATTTGTGAAAATATATTCTAAGCCTGATAAATTGGGTAATAAATATGCATCACTCAACTTTAAGTTAGCTGGTAATGAACTGGTTATTAGTTTAATCATTTTTTTATAGAATGTGTTCTTGATGTTAATATAAACTTCTTGCTTTTTTCGTTTTATTACTCCTATTTTTTCTAATTCCATCACCCATTTATATGTCCATCCATAAGATTCTTTTATTTTTTTAGAGATTTGTCTAATTGAATCGCCG
>CAZCNK010000008.1:0-7864 GCA_964500345.1 Candidatus Woesearchaeota archaeon
TTACTTTTTAATGCATTCATCCCACAAGAATTTAAAAAGTATGCGCCAGCCGGGACTTTCAAATCAGATTGTACCATTAAATTAGTTTCGCAAACTCCATCAAAGCAGGTTTGAAAAATGTCCAACCAGCAGGTTTGAAAAGGGTGCAACCCTTTCTTTTGAACCCGAGTCCTCGACTCTCTTCTATTTTATGAATTGATAAGAACCTTTGTTCTTATTTCTAATGGAAGGCCGAGATTTTAGCCTAACTCTAGCCACTAAACTACTGGCGCATATCATAATGCTCAAATCAAGAATTTAAAAACTTTATTCATTTAAAAAATGTTTGGTTCATTTAAAAAATCTCTCAGCTTTCCTTAAAGATTTCTCCAATTCCCTCTCAACTTCACTTTTCTTTAAATTCTTTTCCTCAGCCCTCGCAACCTCTTTTATATCAATTTTTGGGATTACCTTTTTCTCTTTCTCAAATTTTTTTTCCTCTTTCTCTCCACTCTTCTTGTGCTTATAGAAAAAATAAACTCCAGCAGCTAAAACCAACAAAAAGAAAATCAAAACCATAAAAGTTGGAAACTCCTTCTCAACCTCACAATCCTCAGGACAATTTTTCTCATTTTCTCCATAATTCACATCGCAAAAATTATTAGGGCACAAAGGCATCTTATCAACACCGTCCTTAATTCCATCAAAATCACTATCATCACTCTCAGGATCAGTTCCCATTTGCAACTCTATCTTCTGTTTTAAACCATCATTATCCTTATCACTCTCCCCAATATCCTCACAAGGCTGACAAACTCCACCACAATCTATCCTTATTTCATCCTGATTTTTTATTCCATCAAAACAGGTTGGGCAAGCAGGGCATGACCCTCCGCAGTCTATTCCAGTTTCATTTTGGTTCTGAATTCTATCAAAACAAGTAGCACATTTCTTACAAGTACCCCCGCAATCAACTCCTTCTTCATTAAAATCCTTTTTATTATTAAAACAATTAGAAGTTAAATTCTGCTGACATCCCTCATTAACTTCGTCATCACAATCATCATCCTCATTATTATTACAAATCTCAGCTTGTAAAGGTAATGTAGCATTCTCGCAACCACTCCATAGATTATCAACACATCTCTCAATTCCAAATTCACATATTCCTACATCTATTCCACACTTTCTAGTTTCTCCGCTCGCGCATTCACAATTCTCATCTACACTTCCATCGCAGTCATTGTCTTTATTATCATTGCATATCTCCTCCTGAGGTCCAATTTCCCCATAACAAATACTCCATTCTCCATTTATGCATCTCTGCTCACCATAACTACATTCTCCAGCATCAGTAAATCCACACTTCCTAGTTTCACCTTCATTGCATTGCCCGCTAACAAAAATAAAACCAAAAATCAAACCATAAAAAAATAAAACTACAAGAACGAAAAGAAAAATCTGGAAAAATTTTTTCATTTTACTTTACCTATGCCTAAATATATAATCTACTTGTTCTTTACCCCATCCCTTCTCAACTAAAATCTCCTCTATCCTATCTCTCCTTAATCCCCTTTTCAAAGATTCAAAAACATATTTTCTTAATTCTTGTTCTTCCTTATTTGAAGAAAATGGATTTCTCTCTTTTCCTAATCTTAACTTACCAAATTTTAATTTACCTAATAGCTCATTTAAATTATATCTTCCCTTATAAAAGTTGATATAATAAAGCCCCAACAAAACTATTATTATTGCAATTGACAAATACAGCCAAGGAATCCCTTTCTTACAATCTTGAGGGCAGCTATACTCATCCTCTAATTTTATTTTTTCTCCATCAATATCCAAAACACTACAAACATTATCCCCGCATACAACTTCAAATTCAAGAGCTTCCTCTGGTATCACTTCAGGAATAACAACAGTCTTTAACAAATTTAATTTCCCAGCAACATCTCCCTCTACGAAATAACTAATCTTAACATTATTTAGATTGCTAAACTTATATTTAGCAATAACAGGATCCTCATTTATTATTTCATTGCCCTCCTTAAATTCAATCTTCTCCAAACTTGCAACACTCTTCGGAATCTTTTCAAACAAATTAACATTAGCTAATCTGCTGTTAATCTCCTTAACAATTAAAGTTCCCTTTACCTCTTTATTATCAAAAGTCTTAATCTCAAAATACTTTGCATTTCCATTTACTTTAACTAAATTCTGCAAATAACCAATCTTAACACTATCCTCTTCACTTAAATCTTCTAACAAAATCTCATCTATATCCTCATTCCCAACAGCAATCACATCGCTAATATCTTTTTTTACAATCACGCTCTTAGGCAATTTTTCAATTATCTTATCAAACTCCCTGCTTATATTCAACTCCTCTATTCTTTTCTGCTCAATAGTTTTATTGCTTGCCCTAACTAAACTCAATTTGCTATTTAATCCATCTAAAGAAATTACAGCCTTAGCTAAGTTCTCCTTAAATCTAGCAATATCTAAAATCTCAGAAAAATCACCAACAAAATTATTAAACAAATTTCTATAAGAAACAATCTCCTCACTCAAATTCATGCTCAAATTTCCACTAACATTCCCAATTCCAATATCCTTAATAGTTAAAACAGCTGTATCACTAGGCCCAGGCTCAGCCAAAACTTTCAAAGTAAAATTCTTCAAAGCCACAGAAATAAATGGCGCAGCTAAATTTATTTTATTCAACTCAAAAGTCAAATTAAAACTCTCATTAGCTAGTTCATAACTCTCAATATCATAAATCACAGAACTCTTACCAACAGAATCATAAAAATTCCTCTCAATAACCTCGCTTCCAGCATCATTATATTCTATGTTCAAGCTATCAAGATACAAAATCCCAGGACTTTTTGATTCAATTTCAACATTAATCCCACAACCACCACCAATCTCGACACAATCTTCCAAAATCTCATTCATTGCATTTTTAAAAGAAAACTCAGTCAACCATTCAGAAAATCTATATCTATCTCTAATCTTTCCATCATAAACCCCATTTTGTACTTTTATATGAAAATCACCACTCTGCCTAGTGCAGCTAGCAGATCCACCGCTGCTTAAAGCACCACACCTATATCCATTGCCTTCATCATTGTCCCTTGCAATCTTATAAACATTCAAATCACTACTTCCAATCCTAGAATTAAAAACACAAACAAGATGATTTCCTCTAATAGGCAAACTTGTCCTTATACTGCAGCCATAATAATTATAGTTTCCAGAAATTGGCTCCTTTAAATCGCACTTCTCACCACCGCCATGCCCAGTTACCTGGCTTCCAGATCCGCTAATAGAAAAAATCACAGCACTCATATTTCCAGCAAGAGAAGAATTATAAATTCCATACTTAGCACTTATATTAAAATCCTTGCCATAACCCAAATTAATTATCTCGCAATAATAATTCTCCCTATCATTTATCAAAACATCACTCTCAACATTCTCATTCAAACCAGAAGGCTTTACAAAATCGCTAAAATTAACTAACTCACCAAAAAAATGCCATTCTGTATTTCCATCCCCATCCACATCCATGCTAGGAAAGCCAGGAAATTCCCCATTATAATCTAATCCAGTAACATCCATATCAATACTCTCAACTATAGAACCCTCAGGCAATTTAAAAGTAATCCTTTGCTTCCCAGCACTAGGAAAAACAATACTCTTGCTAGTACTAGGATTAGTAGCCTCGATTAAAGCTCCTGTTTCCAAAAAATCAATCCCGCTTTCCTCAAGTATTTTATCTAATCTCTTGCTTGCACTTTTATCCCCTAACTCAGCCTTAATCAAAGTGCTAGCCAATACAGGCCCTTTTAATTCTAAAACAACATCAGCATCAACAATCTCATTTTCATCAAACACATCCTTAATCAGATCAATTTCCAAATCACTAGGATTCTCAGGATCATAAGCAACAAATCCAGTTATATCAACACTAGGTAAGATACTGTAAAATATTCCTAAAGAAATTAAAGCTACTAAAACAATAACATAACCTCTATTATATCTTTTCATAGCGCCTCTTTTCCAAAAAATAAAAGAAATCCATATTATTTAAACATTATGATTGCTTATAGGCCTTTTTTCCAACCATCTAGTGCACTTAATAGTCTCCTACATTTTTTGTGAGCCCAATAACCCTTCCATTCCGTATAACTATCATTTGTCTGTGGGGGTCTCGTAAAACTTACAATGGTAGATTCATGGTCTAGTTTATCTACTTGTTTCTTACATACCTTACAAACTTCATATCTAAATTTCCCAAATTTTCTCATTGAAAGTAACCTAATTAGTGCTTTTTTTTCCCTCTTCAATTTTTGCATACAAGAGAAACTATGTTTTAGAACAGGTTTGTATTTTTTCTTTAATAGTTCTTTATACATATACCTATCACAATCTATATCATTACATTTCCCGTCCAACGCCCAATCTATTTCATCTAGCTTATCAGTTAGAAAATAATATTCATCACGATCTTTTTTTTCATAATTAAAACCTCATAATAGTCATTCACTCGATTCAATAACCAATAGATCTTTCAGCGGATCTAAGATTGTTTTTACATTTCTCAAAAGACCCATACCTAAAAGCGAAAAATCAGCATGCGATGCTATAACACTAACTTTTTTCTTATCCCTAAACCAAGTAATTTCTGCAGTAAAAACATCAGCATCTATAGTATCCCCATCAGCAGTCATATACTGTGCAAATCCAACTCTTTTTAGATTGAGTTCATTAATTATATTAGAAGGCAATAAAAGTTCTCCATTAAAACCGGTATCAACTAAAAATTCTATTTCTTTTGTATTAACATTTACACCCAAAAAAGGCAAACCAAATAAGTAACGACCCTTCATCTTAAAATGCACCAACAACAAAAGTATATTTTGCTCCAACACGCTTAAAGAAAAATTCCCCCCCAGGGTGTTTCTTTACACCCTCATCATATGCGCCAAGAATATCATCACCTATAAAATAATCCCCACTATCAGGATCAATTGCTACTATTTTCCCTTCTTGATCTTTTAATTTATCCTTGATCTTATTGTAAATCCCTTCAGCTTTTTTCTTGTTTATCATATTTAAAAATATGTAATAAATGCTTATAAATCTTTCGTAGAAAGATACTTAATTTTCCAAAGCTTTTTAAACATTTCCTCATATAAAAACAACATGGAAAAAATAAAAGAATTTTACAAAAGCAATTACAAAAAACTAATGATAATACCAATAATCATATTTCTATTTTCAATGATTTACCTATCTTATTTCTACGCAAAAAATAATGACATAATGAAAAAAGATGTTAGCTTAAAAGGGGGAATAACATCCACGCTTTACAGCCAATCAGAAATCAATATAGAAAATCTTGAACAGTATCTATCAAAAAATTTCCCGAACACAAACATAAGAAAACTATCAGAATTTGGCACAGAAAAACAACTTGGCATAATAATTGAAACCACATCTCAAGATGAAGCATCATTAAAAAATTCATTAGAGCAATACCTAAATGTTAAATTAACAGATGAAATTTATTCTGTAGAAATCATTGGCTCAACTTTAGGAGAATCTTTTTACCAGCAAATGCTAAAAGCAATAGCCCTTGCATTCATCTTAATGGCATTCGTTGTTTTTATCACATTTAGAAATTTTATTCCAAGCCTAGCAGTTGTCCTAGCAGCCTTACTTGACATAATTGAAGCTTTAGTAATCACAAACCTACTTAACATAACAATATCAACAGCAGGCATAGCAGCCTTTCTTCTTTTAATAGGTTATTCAATAGATACAGATATTTTATTAACAACAAGAGTCCTAAAAAGACAAGAAGGAGAAGTCTTTGAAAGGGTTTTTTCCTCAATAAGAACAGGCCTAACAATGACAATAACTACATTAACAGCTCTAACAGTAGGCTACTTCGTCTCAAACTCTGTTATAATACAAGAGATGTTTATAATAATAATTGCTGGTTTAGTAATAGATGTCATTAATACCTATCTCATGAATGCGCCAATCTTATTATTATACCTAGAAAAAAAGGGAAAATTCAACCTTAATAAAAAATAAAAAATGGCAAGAAAAATTTTAACGATTAGAGTTTACATACTAATAATATTTTTAGTATTCGCTTTGCTAGCTATTAATCCAAACCCTTGGAAAAAAGGCATTCAAATTAAAACTGTTCCAGAAAACTCAGACGAATTCAATGTAGGAATAAGGCCTAATGAAATTATAAAAACAATCAACAGGCAACAAATAACAACAATACAAGACTTTAATCAAATTAAAGACTCTCTATCATTTGAACCAACAACAATTAAACTAGCCACAGACCAAGGCACATTTACATATACAACCTTAGGAGATATTGGTTTCATTCAATCTAATCTAACAATTATCTCAGTAATCCAAGACATCCAACTTCCTTTAAATGCAAAAATTCTCTCAATAAATGATATCGAGATTAATTCAACAGAATCATTTACAGAAACTGTCAGAAAAATAATTCCAAGGAAAAGTATTACAATAACAACAGATAAATCAGATTACGCTTTCCTCATCTCAAAACCATTGCAAATTACAGTCACAGGGGCAAAAAAAACAAACATTAACAAAGGTCTCGAGCTTCAAGGTGGAACAAGAGTCTTACTCGAGCCAATTTCAGAAACTAAAACAACAGACAGACAAATTAATGACTTAATTGATGTTCTTAACAACAGACTAAATGTTTACGGCCTAGCAGATCTTAAAATAAGGCCAGCAAATGATCTCTCAGGAAACAAATTCGTTTTAATAGAAATTGCAGGCGCAACAAGAGAAGAAGTTAAAGAACTAATTGGAAAACAGGGAAAGTTTGAAGCTAAAATAGGAAATGAAACTGCCTTCACCGGAGGCAAAGGAGACATTCCATTCGTTTGCAAAGATGATGGTTCATGTTCAGGAGTTATACCTCCGTGCCAGCAACTTGCTCAAGACCAATATTCTTGCAGATTTCAATTTGCAATATCTCTCTCAGAAGAAGCTGCAAATAGACATGCTAAAGTTACTGAAAATCTTGAAATCAATACTTCCACCGGAGGTGATTATCTAAGCAAAACTCTTGATCTTTATTTAGATGACAAATTAGTAGACAGCCTGCAAATAGGCTCTGATCTTAAAGGCCGTCCAACAACACAAGTTGCAGTAAGTGGCCCTGGTTTTGGTTTAACAGAAGAGGCTGCTTATGAAAGTGCAATTTCCCAAATGAACAAGCTTCAAACAATTTTAATTACAGGCTCACTACCTCTCAAGCTAGAAATTGTAAAGCTAGACACAATTAGTCCAGCTCTTGGTCAAGAATTCACAAGAAATTCTTTTGTAGTCGGCTTCTTTGCAATTCTCTCAGTAGCTGTCGTTCTAGGAATTAGATACAAAAAATTCAAAATCATAATTCCAATGATAATAACAATGCTAAGTGAGGTCTTCATAGTTCTAGGCTTCGCAGCCCTAATTCAATGGAACCTTGACTTAGCAGCCATTGCAGGAATCATTGCTTCTGTCGGTACAGGAGTTGATGATCAAATTGTTATCACAGATGAAGTTTTAAAAGGAGAAAAATTACTAAACTGGAAAGAAAAAATTAAGCGTGCATTTTTCATTATCTTTACCGCATACGCAGGAACAGTTGTAGCAATGCTTCCCTTATGGAATGCAGGTGCAGGTCTTTTAAGAGGTTTTGCCCTCACAACAATCATAGGAATTACAATTGGAGTCTTCATAACAAGACCAGCCTACGCATCAATCATTGAAAACTTGCTAGAGGAATAACTCCTAATATTTAAAAAAATAATTCTTGAATTTT
>CAZCNK010000008.1:7874-10882 GCA_964500345.1 Candidatus Woesearchaeota archaeon
AAGACCAGCCTATGCCTCAATTATTGAGTATCTACTTGAGGAATAATTTTAACGAATAATCATTTCCCAAACCTCAACTTCAATAAAGAAAAAAACATTCCAGGAATTGCTTTATGCATCTTCAAGTTCGAATCTCCAGAATGCCCCCAAACAATTGGTACCTCATTAACTCTAAATCCCTTTTTCATCAATAAATGCAGAATTCCAACATCAAAAGCCCAATCTTTTATTTTCAAATCACTTACCACACTCATCAAAGCTTCTCTCTTAAAAACTTTTCCTCCACATTGAGTATCTTGAAATTGCATTCCCAAAATCTTTCTAACAAGAAAATTAAATCCCCTACTAGCAACTCTCCTCATAAATGGCTGCTTATTTAATATAATTGACCCGCGCATCCATCTTGACCCCATTGCACAATCATAGTCTTTTAAATTATTAATCAAAAAAAATACCTGATCTGCTTTAGCTGAATTATCAGCATCTACATAGCTTATTAAACCTCCTGTTGCCTCTTTAATCCCCTCAATTATTGCCCCACCTTTCCCAACCTCTTCATTAATCACCTTATCTTTTACTTCTCTATATTTTCCTTTAAGACCCTCAACAACATTTACAGTATTATCACTACAGTTATTAGGCACAACTATTATCTCAAAATCCATATTCCACTTTCTAAAAAATCTAGCATAATCTTCAACAGTGCCAGCTATGTTTTTCTCTTCATTATAAGCTGGAATCACTATTGATAATTTCATAAAACCCCCAAAAATTAGCTATTTAATTTAATTTAAAAACTATTCTATTAAGCGCCGGGAGCAGGATTTGAACCTACACATCCTTGCGGACACTGGTTTTCGAGACCAGCGCACTTTACTGGATTCTTTTCCAAGTTCCAGGCTTGAAAAGGGTGAAGCCCTTTCTAAGAAAAGCTCTACCAGTTATGCGATCCCGGCATCAAAAGCTTTTTAAAATACTCTTATTTAAAAATTTATATGTACCCTCTAGTTCATTTTACAACATCACTTGTTTTAACTATTTTACTCTATCCAGTTTTTGGCTACAACGCAATATGGATTCTAGTAGGTGGTTTTCTAATAGATACAGACCATTATATAGACTACGCAATAAGAAAAAAGGATTTTAGTTTAAGAAATGCTTACAGATACTTTGACAATAGACACAAGCCAAACACAAATCCAGAAAAAGATTTGCTTCATATTTTTCACACTATTGAATTTTTCTTACTAATAATAATCCTCAGTCTCTTCTTTCAATTCATTTTTATTACTCTAATCGGAATGGTATTCCATGAGCTTCTAGATTTAGTTGAATTCACAAGAAAAAAACTATGGGACTTCAGGGCAATCTCAGCAATTATGTGGATGAAACGCCATAAATATTTTTAAAATTTAAATTTAATTTTCAAAATTTAACATGATAGAACTTGAATCTCTAAAACAAAAATCTCTTTACAATCATGAAACAGAAAACATTGAGATAATTCAAACCATAATCTCAATTATTGCTCTAACAGGAAAATATGCCTATAAAATCCCAAAACCCGTTAATCTCGGTTTCTTAGATTTCACAACATTAGAGCAAAGAAAAAATCTTTGTTACAATGAAATGGAATACAACAAACTTCTTAGCCCAGATTTATATGTTGATGTTGTTGCAATAACCAAAGACAAAGAAAAAATCTCAATAAACGGAAAAGGAGAAATAGTAGACTATGCAATAAAACTAAAACAAATCCCTCAAGAATTCCTAGCCTCCACTTTAATCAAACAAAACAAGATTAATGAACATCATATAAAAGAAATCGCAAGCATCATTAACAATTTTCATCAACACGCAAAAACTTCAAAACAAATCTCAGAGTTTGGCAAACTAAAAACAATTAAATTCAATTGGGATGAAAATTTCAACCAAACTGAAAAACACATTAACTCAATTATCCCTCATCAAGATTTTAACTTCATCAAAGAAAAGATTAACAGCTTCATTTCAAAAAATAAAAGAATATTTCAAGAAAGAGTAAAACAAAATAAAATAAGGCATTGCCATGGTGACTTACATACAGGAAATATCTTCATCACAGATAAAGTTCATATCTTTGATGCAATAGTCTTTAATCAGAGATTTCCATGCTCAGACACAGCAGCAGATATAGCTTTCATGGCCATGGATTTAGACTATCATATTGATTATCATAAAAAACCCCATTTAAGCAATTTATTTGTAGAAGAGTACATCAAACTAAGTCAAGATCAAGATTTAATCAATCTTTTAGATTTTTACAAATGCTACAGAGCCTATGTTAGAGGAAAAATAAATTGTTTCTTGACAGAAGATAAAAACATTTCTCAAGAGCAAAAAAATAAGGCCATAGAAGAAGCAAAAAAATACTTTCAACTTTCAAAAGAATATGCAACAAATTTAAATTAAAGTAGTTTAATTTGAAAGATTTTGAACCAACCTAGTAGCAACCTGATCTAAAGTCCTATTAACATCTTTTTCCACTACTTTTTTTCCAAGAATAAATCCACCTGAAAAGTCATGACCTCCACCGCCAAGTTTGGAGCAAATGTCTGCTACACTAATCCAACTTCCATTATATCCTCTCCATGCAATAACAGATCCTGCACTATTATCAAAAACAGCTGCAACTAAATCAGCATTTGGATATTTCTCTCTCATATGATTGCCAGGATACTTCATATACAATACTTCAGGAGCAAAGCCAATCACCAAAACAACATCTCTATCTTTAATATGAATAACATACTCTCTTGTCATCTCATCCAACTTTCTAAATCCCTCTTTCAATCTAATTCTATATTCTTTACATGCTCTTTCAAAATTTGTATTCCAAATCTCTCCAATATTTCTAGCCTCTGAAAGGGCTCTCACAATTTCCCTTCTATCAAAACCTGATGAAATCAAATTCTGCAAGTCCTCGCTAAATCCATAGTAAGTATTATTCTCATTAAAATCCTGGGCTC
>CAZCNK010000008.1:10940-23537 GCA_964500345.1 Candidatus Woesearchaeota archaeon
GAACTAGATTCCTACCCATTTCATCATCCTTTAAGAATTCATCAGCTAAAATCTCTGTAGTGCATCTTCTAGTATCAATAACACTTTTTTCAAAAAATCTTAAAAATTCTTGAGCATCTTTCCATTCCTGATGGTGATCATAAACATTAAGTTTATGGGTTTCAGAAAGCTTTTCAAACAAATCTAATCTTCTCCTCCATTCTTGGTTAAAATTCAAATCTGCTATAACTAGCCTTCCACTTTGTCTTCCTACTAATTCATCTAAAGTTTGCGTCAAGTCAGGATAATCGCAAAGAAATAACTCTAAACCAGGATAAACCCTATTCAAAATAGCCCCGCTACAAATCCCGTCAACATCTACACCATGAACAATAGCGTAAACTCTTTCCATAAAGATCATAAACTCAAGAATAATTTATAAATCTTTCGCTTGATTTATCACTTTAAAGTTACCATCCTCATGACGCCAGAACCCAAATGTCGTATAATTCCTGTTAAACTCAATTGCGAGTCCGCTTAGAAAGATTTATAAATTTTTATAATAATTAAATTTATGAAGAAAATTATGAAAAACAAAAAAGTGTTTTATGGGATTTTGGTTGTTGTATTATCCATTGTGGGGATTAGTTTGTTTGCGTATTTAAACAAACTTACAACCTCTGCAGGTCCGTGCAACAACAACGGAATTTGCGACGCAGGCGAGTCAGGCGTTCACTGCGTTTCAGACTGCCCGCCAGAACAGCAGGCTGACACAGAAGGTCAAACTTGGAAAACCGATATTGAAGATGTAAAAGCACGGCATGAATCATGGCTAATGGATATACCTAGCGTTGTAGGAGTCGGTATTGGGGAATGCGATAAGATACCATGTATACAAGTATATTTAGAGAAAGAGACTCCAGAATCAAAAAGCATTCCAAAACAACTCGAAGGCTTTAAAGTAGATATAGAAATAACAGGTCCAATTGAGGCTTATTGAGACTTTAAGACAAGTAAAAATTCGGGTAGACAGAAGTGCCAATGGTCAAAATAAAATTCGGCGGACTCGCAACTCGAAATTTTTGCCTTCGGCATCGTTGCACTAAAATTTCGTCTTCCCTTCGGTCAGAGAGCATAACATCCTTTAGAATTTCTCCTTCATTAAGTTAGACCATCAGGAAGACCTCCCAAATATCCCAACCACAGTCCTATACACATCTTTAATGTCTCCAAAACTAAAAAACTTAGCAAAATATAAAATAACTAAAGACAAAACTGCTATTAAAATTCCATATAATCCTAAATAATAAGCCAAAATTATAAAACCTAAAACAGGATAAACTAGAATATACTTAAGCAAAGCTCTTGATTTTATCATTAAATACGTCAGAGCAAATAAATGTGCAATTATTGTAGCAAAAACAACCCCATAAAGCCCATACTTTGGAATTAATAAAATATCCAAAACAATATTAATAACAGCGGCAATTGAAATTGGCAATAATCCTTGACTCTGACCAAATCTGCTTATTAATCCAGTATAAATCATAGAGTAAATTGAATAAGCTACCATCCCAACCAAGAGTATCGCAACATAAATCTCAGCTCCAATGTATTTAGGAAAAAATATTTTGATAATATAAAAAACCAAACTGCTAATCAAAATTGCAAAAAACAACGAGATTACAAACGAAGCCTTCATTGCCTTCTCAATCAAATTACTATACTCTTCTTTTTTCTTTATCTCAGATGCCCTTGTAATCAAAAAAGCCTGCAAGGCAGCAGGTATCATGTAAATAACACTGGAAATAGGCCCAGCTATATTGTAAATAGCAACGTTCTCAAAGCTAGATAAAAAGCCCAATATAACAGAATCACTCCAAGCTAAAATTGAAAAAGAGGCAAGCAATATCGTAGCAATAATCCCTCCTTTCATATAACTCCATGCTTCTTTAATCTTAATCTTAAATCTGTCAAACATCAATGAAATTTTTTTCCTTGTGATATAAATTAGCCATATACTAATCAAGATATTTGCAATGCCATAAGCCATCATAATTCCTAATTTATCAAAACCTTTAAACAAAATCAAGCCAAAAAATACAATCAAGATATAAATTGGATCAAAAATCTGGGCTATATGCGCCTTGTACTCTGCCCATAAAACACTCCTGCTAATTCTTTGCAGTGTAACAAAAGGTATTGAAACAACTAAAGGCAAGATCCAAAAATGCTTTCCAGCTATAATCAAGCCAAAAATCATTACAGCTAAACTCAGTATCATTAAAAAATAAACCACGCTCCTAGTATCTTTCTTCTTCATATACCAAGGAATAAAATTAAATGGCAACCCCATGCAAGTTAAAGTCGTTACCAAATTAAAAACAGCAATTACAAAAGCAGCCCTCCCATATACAGAAATTAAAAAATAATTAGCTAATAACAATAAGCTAAAGTAAGTAATAATCTTCGAAATACCCTGGCAGGCTATAAAATAAACTATTTCTCTTTTCTTATCCACAGTCTTCTCTTTCATAAAAAAATCATAAAATATTAAGTTTATAAATTATATTATTGCAACTTTTAATTTAAAGCAAAATAAAACAAGAAGTTTTATAAATAATCTTCATACAAAAAATCTCATGAAATCAAATCCAAAAGCAGTTTTTTTAATTTTAATATGCACAATCTTAACTAGCACAGCAGAGATTTTTCTAAAAAAAGGCTCACTCCTCTTAGAGCCTAATCTCCTTTTAATAATTAAAAACACAAATCTCATTCTAGGAATTTTCTTTTATGGCTTGGCCTTCATAATCCTAGTTATAGCCCTCAAATTTGCAGACCTAAGCTATGCCTACCCATTATTAGCATTAAGCTATGTAATAGTTTATTTTCTATCTTATCTCTTCCTAAACGAGTCCTTTACATTGCTAAAAACAATTGGCACTTTTTTTGTATTGCTCGGAGTCACAACAATTAGTATTGGAGGTAAATAATGATAACAAAACTAGTAGCTGTACTTTTTGTTTTAATATCAACATTTACAGGAGCATACAGCTCAATTTTAATTAAAAGAGGCTCCTCAACATTTAATCTATCCTTTAGCGTATTAAAAAACAAAAACGTAATCTTTGGTCTAATTCTTTACGGCATCGGAGCAATCTTTTTTATAATAGCCTTAAAGTATGTTGATCTCTCAATTCTCTACCCGATTACCTCACTTACATATGTCTGGATTTCATTGCTTTCAATCAAGCTCCTGAAAGAAAAATTCAATTTCTGGAAATGGCTTGGCATCATTTCAATAATAATCGGAGTTTCATTGCTTGGACTCCATATATAACCTTTTTAATCCTTCTTTCAACTCGTACTTTGCTCTAAATCCTAATTCCTCTCCAGCCTTATTTACATCAGCAAAAGATCTTTTTATATCGCCTTCTCTTTCTTTCTCATATTTCATTCTCGATTTAGATCTTGCAATTTCAATTAACATACTAGCCATTTCACTAACACCAGCCTCTTTTCCACTTCCAATATTATAAACTCCATCTCCTTTTTCAGCAGCAAGCAAATTTGCCCTAGCAACATCTTTCACATAAATAAAATCTCTAGTCTGTTTTCCACCGCCATAAATAATTAACTCTTCATCTCTAATGGCTCTATCCACAAATATTGAAATCACCCCAGAGTACATTGATCTCGGATTTTGTCTCTCTCCATAAACATTAAAATATCTCAAAGCAACTGTCTTAATTCCATAAGCCTTGCTATAGATTTCTAATAAATTCTCCCCATCTAATTTAGTTAATCCATAAACAGACTTCGGTTCTAATTTCATATCTTCTTTCTTAGGCAACTCTAAACTATCTCCATAAACAGCAGCAGAACTTGCAAACACAATCTTTTTCACACCATTCTCAACACAGGCATTCAAAACATTTAAAGTTCCCAAAGTATTTATATTAAAGCACCTCAAAGGATTTTTCATAGATTCAAAAACAGAAACAAGAGCTGCCTCGTGAAAAACAACATCAACACCCTTAAAACAAGCTTTAATAGAATCAAAATCAGTTACATCCTTTTTTATAAAATCGCACTTCATTCCATCAATATTTATTTTTCTCCCAGATCTCAAATTATCCAAAACAACTACATCACCTTTATCTTCATTTAAAATTTGCTCAACTATATGGCTTCCGATAAACCCGCATCCCCCAGTTACTAAGTATCTCATTAAAAAAACACACGAAAGGCCTATTTTTAAGCCTATTGAAATCTAAAATAAACTCAAAAGAAAAACTTTATAAAAACTTCTAAGTGCCTACTCTTTGGTAAAAATGTACGTCCTAGGAATTAACTGTTATTATCATGATGCTGCAGCCTGCTTAATCAAAGATGGCAACCTAATTGCAGCAGCAGAAGAGGAAAGATTTACTAGAGAGAAGCATACAAAAAAATTCCCAGTTAATGCTATCAACTTCTGTTTAAAACAGGCAGGCATTACAATTAATGATGTTGATCATATTGGCTACTCCTATAATCCATGGATAAGAGTCAAATATGCAATTCCTTATATAATCAAGCTACTTCCTAAATCTCTTAACTTAATGATATCAGACGTGGTAAATAGTGAAAAAAACTCATTATCAATAAAAAATCAAATAATGAAGATCTACAATATCAAAGAACCAAAATTTCAATTCCATTATCTACAGCATCATTTAACACATGCTGCCTCAACATTTTTTGTTTCAGAATTCAAAGATTCGGCAATTCTATGCGTAGATGCCTGCGGAGAAGTTTTTACAACATGGTATGGCTATGGCCAAGATAATCAATTAGAATGCATAAAACAAATTAAATTACCCCATTCTCTAGGTTTTGTTTATTCAGCTGTCACAGAATTTGTTGGTTTTAAAGTCAATGATGAATGGAAAATGATGGGCCTTGCTCCATATGGCCAACCAAATTACTACAATGAATTTGCAGATATCATAAAAGACAAACCAAACGGTGAATTTAGAATAGATACAAGATATTTTGACTTTCAATATGCAAAAAATCCTTGGTATTCAAAAAAATTCGTAGAACTCTTTGGACAGCCAAGAATAGAAGATTCACCAATAGAAAAAAAATATGAAGACATCTCTTCTTCAATTCAAAAAAGATTTGAAGAAATAATAATCAATATGGCTAATTTTCTATATCAAGAAACAGGCTCTAAAAATCTCTGCTTAGCTGGTGGTTGTGCACTAAACTCAGTTGCAAATGGAAAAATTCTAGATGAAACAGATTTTAAAAATATCTACATACAGCCAGCTGCAAATGACGCAGGAACTTCTCTAGGCTCTTCTTATTTAATTTATCATCAATACCTAAAACAGCCTAGAGCTTACATCATGAATCACACTTATACAGGTCCTTCTTTCACAAATGAAGAAATTGAGCAAGCTTTAATAGATAATGATCTTTATTATAAAGACTACAAAGAAATTGAAAAAATCTCAGCATCATTAATTGCCCGTGGTAAAATACTAGGCTGGTTTCAAGGCAAAATGGAATTCGGCCCAAGAGCTCTAGGCAACAGATCAATTTTAGCAGACCCAAGAAGACCAGAAATGAAAGATCTTATTAACAGTAAAGTCAAGTACAGAGAATCTTTTAGGCCATTTGCTCCATCTATCTTAGAAGAAGATACTGGAATCTATTTTGAAAATACATACCCTTCTCCATTCATGCTTCTTGTTTACAAAGTCAAGGAAGATAAAAGGGAAACTATCCCAGCAGTCACTCATGTCGATAATACAGGAAGATTACAAACAGTAAGCAAAAAAGTCAATCCCATTTACTGGAATCTCATTAATGAATTCAAAAAACTAACCGGTATCTCAGTTATTCTTAATACATCTTTCAATATCAAAGGTGAACCAATTGTCTGCACCCCCCAAGATGCAATAAACACATTTCTAAAAACAGGAATAGATTACTTAGCTATTGGAAATTTTTTAACAAAACACGAATCAAAATCAAAATAAAAAATTAGATTAACCCAAATTCAACAACAAAAAACTTATCTAAATCTTCAAAAAGAATTTTACTCTTATAAAGATTTAATTTCTCTATGCTCTTAATCTCTCTTTGATGAAGCATTGTCAAAATTCTCCCATTCTTACTCAAATGCCCTTTTGCATCCAGAAAAAATCTTCTTATCATTCTCATCCTCCCAAATATAAGATACTTGCACATCCTTAATATAATTTTATTCCCCTTAGGAAAAAAACTTTTTACTAATTCGCCTATTCTACTTCCTCCAACGTTTCCAACAGGCGGATTAAAAACAATTAAGTCAAATCTTCCACTAACGTTTTCAAAAAGATCCGATAAAATAAAATCAATTTTAACCTTATTTCTTAAAGCATTCTCCTCTGCTAATTTAATAGCATTTTCATTTATATCTGAAGCAGTAATATTTTTTCCATTTTTTGCCAAATAAATTCCAATAAACCCGGTCCCAGTCCCAACATCCAAAACATTCTCAGCTTTAATCTTATCAGCAAAAAAAGCAATTAATTTAGAGTCTCTTCCAATATGAGAAACTCCATACTCCTCTCTAACATTCTTACTCAACTTATCCAATTCACTAAAATCAATTTTCATCTTATCTTAAAAAGACAAGCCTCTCCATTAACCTTCTCTTTATTAAACCCACAAACTTCAATAGTTTCACAATAATCCCCATATCCAATTAAATTTTCCAATCCTAACTCATTAACATCTCTACTACCTCTCTCACAATCTTTATCCATTATAGCATCATTTAAATTCCTATTCAATTTATCTATCTCCTTGCTAGTTAAAGCAGGAACTCCCCCTTCAGAACTCGATATATTATAAAAAGTAGTTGCATAAGCATAAAACATATACATATTTCTATCCTGAGGAATTGCTATATACAACTTTCCATCAACATCAGAAAATAAAGATATAATTTCTTTTTCCAATTCACTATGCTCTGGATATAAACTTACATGGTATAAAGTTAATAGAACCCCAATAATCGGTAATAAAATAAATCCAAATTTAACAACCTTCCTAAATGCTCTTTGATAACTATAAAAGTCAGTCTGGAAAAATAAAAACAGTGACAAGAATATAAATAAAATATTGTAAGTGTCAGGAGTTAATCTATTCAGCACCGGAACAAAAGGCAATATTCTAAAAAACAACAATGCGGCAATTAAAAAATAAGGAGTATAAAATAAAATTTCATTTCTTTTAAACTCTCGATCTTTCAGATAATAAAAAAGCACAACTCCAAAAATTAAAGTAGTTGCCCAAGTTGCTAATTTATCATAAATCCATTCTCCGCTTTTGGATAAAATCCAAGCTGAAGAAAAATGCTCAATATTAGGTGTCTCTTTTACAGCTTGGTAATAAGGAACCAGCCAAAATGAAATTAAAGCAAAAAAAATCAAAATCGAAACTCCCAAATAAGAATATTCTCTCCAACTTCTTCTAACTAAAGCCAAAGAAACTATCAAAGGCAACCCAACAATGAATCCGCTATAATGAGAAAGCAACAGAGGAATATTAATTAAGAATATCAACCAAAAATATCTATCCAATTTTTTGTCCTTATATTTCAAAATCAAGAAAAAGTATAAGATAAAAAGCATCCAAGAAAAAAATTCAGTTACTCTTCCTAATCTCCAAATATATCCTAGAGCAACAGGATTCCCAGCAAAAAAAACAAACATGCAAATTCTCTTCCAAAAAGAAATCTCATATCTTTTACAAAAATAAAAGATTAAGAAGAGGATTATTAAATAAATTAAAATAAAAGAGACATAAGTTGCCAATCCAATATTCCCAGTCATTAGATAAAAAGGCAATGTGAAATAAAACCATCCTGGAAAATATGCCTTAAACATATAAAACCCATTGAACCATAAATCAACAAATTCCCCATAACCATAAACAGAACTTAAGTGCAATAAGCTCATATATGCAGGTAGATCATGATTGCCTGATAAAGGGAAAATCCATATCATCTTAGCCCCATCAATAATCCTATAAAGAAATAAAGCTCCAATTATTAAAACCCCAAAATAAATCCACCTGTCTCCAATTTCCCTTCTAATCTTATTCATAAAAAGACCTGATTTGGAAAAATTTATATAACTTTCCCATTACCCCAAGCTATGCAAAAACATTCTCTTACTGTCTTAATACCGGCATATAATGAAGAGAAATACATAAAAAGCACAGTTTTAGAAACCCTTAATTTTCTCAAACCAAATCGCGATAAAATCGACTCTTTTGAAATCATTATATGCATAAATGGCTCAACAGATAACACAGAGCAAATAGCAAAAAAACTCTCAGAGAAATATCCAGAGGTTAGATATATCTCCACAAATGAAAAAGGAGCAGGCATTGCAATAAAATTAGGAATCCAAGCTGCAAAAAAGGAAATTATCAGCTGGGTTTTTGCTGATGGAGAAATGGACTATACATTTTTAACAAGAGGAATCTCTTTTATGGATCAATATGATTTCATCAATAGCTCAAGAAAAATCTCTGGTCATTTTGGTGTTGAAAACAGAGAAGTTTCATTTTCAAATTTAATAAGGAAATTTCTCAGCAAAGCTTGCAGAGTTTATACAAGACTAATGATCCCTCTCAACATCTATGAAATTGGTGTTGTTAAAATGTTCAAAAGAGAATGGGCTCAAAATAAATTAGATCTAACAGACTCTAACTGGGGTATTCAATCAGAATTCTTGATGCAGGCATCTCTAGATGATTTAAAAATAGCAGAAATTCCAATAGAAATTAAAAGAAAAAGAGACATCAAAGATGCTAAACTAAATGTTATCAAAGAAACTTACTCTCTATTCAAAACAATTACAAAAGCTGGGCTTAAAATAAGAATTGCAAAATTGAAAAAATTCTTCTCAAGAAATTAACTGCCTTCTTAATCCAAAAATTTTCCAAAAAAAGCAAAATAAATCTGAATATTTTAAGAATAAGAAAAACCCTCCTAATTATTCGTAAAATTTGCGTATCTCTAAAGAAAATTTCCGATTTTTTCTACGAAAGACTTATTAAGAAGATAAAATTCTATAGACACATGAACTCACAAAGAAAAAAATTTATGGGATTGACTGGGTTAATACTTGGAATCTCTGGTTTTCTCTTATCAATACCCGCAGGATTAAATAATAACTATCTCTTACTGGCAATCTGCTTAGTTATGACAATTACAGGAGTATATCTTATAGGATTCTCAATAGATTAAAAAAATAAAAATGGAAACTAGAAAAAACATACTGGACTTAGAACATCAAAGATATCTTCAATTTTATAATACAACAATAATTATCTTATTTACATTCTTAATTGGCATTGGAATATCTTTTTTAACGAAACAAATTAATCCAAAAGATTACATTCAAATCCTTGGGATAGTACTTATCTCATCCATAGTATTCGTATTAAGCTATAAGTATATAATAAAATTCAATAAAGAACTAAAAAGAATAAAAGAAGAAATAAAAAGATTATAAGCTTAATTAAGAATAAAAATTCTTCTAAAAATCAAATTAAACTTCCAATAGTAAATATTATTAAAATGCCAGCTGTATTAAGAAGAAACGATATCAAAGCAAATATTCTTGTAGATATTTTAAATGAAGACGCTAAAAGAATAACTCCGATCTCATCAGGCAAAGGGCTAGCAATAATAAATCCACTTAGCACAGGTAAAAAATATTCCCTAAACACAGGATTTAATTTAACATAAAAATCCATAACAAATTTTTCCTTCTTGAATTTTAAAATCTCATCTCTAAACTCGGATCTAATAAAACTAAATATAATTAAATCACTAATCAAAGCTCCCAATCCACCAAAAAAACCAGCAATTATTAAATTATGATCTTTCGCAATTGCTAACATCAATGCAGTTGCTGGAGCAGCAGTAAATCCATAAGCGAAAAACATTCCCAAAATAAAAATTCCAAAATACCCAAGCTTGTGCAAGTAACCATAAAAAATAAAATACTCCCTCCCCATAAACAAGATATAAGCCAAAACAAAAGTTAAGATCAAAATCAATAACTTTGGGTATTTAATCCTTAGCCTCTTTTTCATAAAATCAATAATAAGCATGAGTTTATAAAAATTTCTAATAAAATATTAAAAATTACTAAATGAGAGACTAACAAATATTTAAGATAATTCTAGAACTGTTTTAAAAAATCTCTCTGCAGGCCTAACGTGTACTAAAGGAAAAGTTAATCTTGTTACTAATCTAAATTTGCCATTAGTTTAGATGAAATCAGAAAGTTGGCCTTACAAATACTTCATAAACTCGTCTCTTGTTATACCTAAGTCCTTCTTGATAATTTTGTTCAAAAGTCCAGGCCCTATTTCTTCGCCAGCATGGTAAGGGATAGTTGTCCTTCTTCCATCAGGATGTTTGTAAACCATATGGCTTCCAGTTGTATGGCTATAAATAAAACCTAACTTCTCCACTACTTTTGCTACTTCTTTTCCCGTGAGTCTTGGTAACTTTACCAAACTTCACACCTCTATTTGTTGTACACCTACAAATTCCTCAGAAATCTCAATAGAAGTTTTTTGATCAGTTTCTAAGTATGCTTGAATAGCTTCTTTTGTTCTATCTAGTAACTTATCTATGCTCTTAGCTTGTGTATGACAACCAGGTAATTCAACTACTTCAGAAACAAACCAACCAGTTTCATCCTTTTCTATGATAACAGTATATTTTCTTGTCATAATGATATAAAAGAGATGCTGGTTTAAATAATTATCGGCTAACTTTCTGACTCAAATTTTCTTCGAAAATTTGCCACTCCTTTCAGTCGTAGTCACATAACAGGCAAATTACGATAGGTTTGCTCTTTAATCTCCCTTTACTCTATCTTCTAATTTCATATTAGTATAATAAAAATTATTATCTCACGCTCGCAACTGCTGATGCTTCTTTAACCAATCTATATATTTAAGAATCCCCTCCTTTAAACTAATCTTAGCTTTCCATCCAAGTTCCCTTTCAGCCTTTCTCGGGCTAACCTCTTTTCCACTGTAATCTCCAGGTCTCTTAGGCCCATAAGTTATCTGCACATTCGGAAATAATTCTCTAACAGTCTCAGCAATTTCTCTAATTGTATACTCCCCCTCAGAACACAAATTATAAACTTGATTCTTTGCAACATCCTTCAAAGCCAAAACATTTCCCTCAGCTAAATCTTCGACATATAAAAATGGTCTATGCTGGCTTCCATCACCATCTATTGTTATAGGCTCATTATTCATTGCTTTGCTAACAAAAAGAGAAGTAACTAATTGGGGTCTCGCTCTGGGCCCATAAGGAATTCCAAATCTTAATATTGTGAAAGGAACATTATACAAAGCATTATAATTATGGCACAAAATCTCAGAAGCTAATTTAGTCCCAGTATAAACATGATTTATATGGGGCATATGTAAATAAGTATCTTCATTAACTATGCTTGAAACTCCAGCCCCGCCATAAACCCAAACTGTTGAGGCAAATAAAACTCTTTTAATTCCTAATAGTCTAGCACACTCCAAGACATTTGCCGTAGCTAAAATATTCATCTCCACACTCTTGACAGGCTCTTTTAAAATATCATTAACATCTGCCATTGCAGCCAAATGATAAACATTTTCGCAATCACTCAAAGCCTTTTTCAAAGAATTCAAATCACAAACATTAACATTCTCAAATTCAACATCATCTCTAAGAGGTCTTTTCACATCTACAACCTTAACTTCATAACCATTCTCAATTAGTTTATCAACTACATGACTCCCAATAAATCCGCTTCCTCCAGTCACAGCAATTTTAGTCATCTTAAAACCTCCCCCAAAGATTCAACAACATAATCAACCTCTTCCCTAGTCATTGTATTATAAATTGGCAGACAAATATGCCTTTTACAAACATCTTCAGCAATAGGAAAATCTCCCTTCTTGTAACCAAAGTTTTTAAAAGCCCCTTGCAAATGCAAAGGCTTCTCATAAACCTCTCCACTCAAACTCACCCCATAATTTTCCTTTAGCAACCTCTTTAGCTGATCTCTATCTGAATTATCAACAAATCCAATATACTTATAGTAATTGCAAACACTATCTTCTTCTACCTCCAAACTTCTTACATCAATCTCTTTTAATCTTATATCATATCTTCTTGCAATTTCATTTCTCTCCCTTATAAAATCTTGCAATCTTTTAAAATGAGTTACAGCCAATATGGCATTTAATTCGCTCATCCTGTAGTTATATCCAAACTCAACAAAATCAGCCCCTAAAAAACTAGCCTTCCCCTGATCCCTAATAACTCTAGAATACTTATCAATATTCTCATCATTAGTTACAATAATCCCTCCCTCTCCGCTCGTAATAATCTTGGTAGGATAAAAAGAAAAAGTTCCAGCAATTCCAAAAGTTCCAGCCTTAATTCCATTTAAACTAGAACCATGAGCATGAGCAGCATCCTCCATAAAAAAAATTCCCCTTTCCTCACAAATCTTCCTTACCTCCAAAATCTCCTTAAACATATAACCC
>CAZCNK010000009.1:0-22676 GCA_964500345.1 Candidatus Woesearchaeota archaeon
TAAATACGATCCATATCACTCTATGGTATATGAGAATGTGATTAAAAAGAAAATTTCAGATGAAATTAAAAAGCATAAAAAATATGGAGATTTTAAGAGGGATTATAAAAGTCTTGTAAGTATACTTAAAGTTGTTATACCAGAGGAGGATGTTAGGAATTTAAAACCTAATAGGTTTATAAGATACTCATTAAGAATTAAAATTCATGAGATAGCATATGAGTTCCATAGAGATAAATTTCCAGATTTAAGAAAAAGATTAGAAGATATTTATGATTTAGTATCTAAACGAATTAAAAGTGGGAATAATTTTATATTAACTCCTAAAGGAGGATTAGTTTCAATTATACAAGAATCATTTTGTTCAGTTGAGCCATTCTTTACTAAACCATCACCAAAATCAGATGAAGAAGCAATTTGGAATAATCGACCAAGAATATCTACTAACATTTTTTGTCCAGAAGGCAATGCAAATCCCTTATCTACTCTTAATTCAATTTTATCTAGCAATTTTATTCCATTTGAATATGACACTCATGTTTCATCAGAAGAATTTTTCTCTTTATCGTCATTTGATATTTCTTTAGATCATAACTCAATAGAAGAAATTTTGAAGCATGGTAGATTTGTGCCATCTAAAGTAGAAAAACTAGGTAAAATAACATCAGTTTTATATGATGAGGAAAACGATGATGAAAATAATTCTAAAGAAGATTGAACTACAAAATCATAAACTACAACTTAATAATCATGAATCTTCTGCTGTCCAATTCTAATAAACTTTTTCTCAACATTTATTCCAAGTTGTTTTTTAATGTCAGCGGCAATTCCTTGTCCAATAATGCCTACAAGTTTCTCAAATTCAACCTCTTTCACATCCCTTAAATTTTTAATGCCTTTTGAAAATAAAATCCTAGCTCTAACCCTGCCAATGTTCTTCAATTTTAATAACTCAAGTAACTCTTCCTTAGCACCATACTTCAATCTAACCCTTAATTTGCTTACAGTATTCAAAATTTCTCTAAATTCCAAAAGTCTTGCCAGCTCAAAAAAACTATAAAGCAACCAATCTGCAATCTCAATCTTACCTCTTAATTCGCCTGGTCTGATATTATATCTTTCCATAATTCCTTCCTCATTTATCTCATCAGCATGATCCAATAAAACAACAGATGTTTTAAAAGAATCAATAAATCTTTCGTACTCTAAATCATATTCACTAGGAATATCCATCAAGATCTTATCTTGCTCTGATATCAGTTTCTCATTTATCTCATCAAATTCTTTCATCCTAACCTTAAACCAAGGCCTCATCTCTAATAGATATGAAACTGCCTGCAATAAAGAGATATCATTTAAATCCCTATTTCTAGTCTTTTTAATGCAGCAAATTAAATGGTAAGCACTTTCAGGATCTATATAAAGTTGAGAAACTCTCTTCCCAATAGTTGTCGCCCTAATTTTTTCCTTTTCAAAAACTATAAATCCATATTCAATTAAACTTCCAAGAATTGTATCTATTTTCTCTTCAATTCTCTCCAAGTTTTCAAATTGATAAGCATAAAAGGTATCTTTAAAAAAATCTAAGATCCCTTTCTTCGTATTAATAAACTCACTTGCAATTAAACTCAAAAGAAAAGTCCTCAAAACAGGCTCAACAGCTAATTTAGAATAAATATCTTCAATATCACCATTGATAAATCTCTCATAAATCTCCTCTTTCTCATTGTCTGTAGAAGCAATGCAAATAGCCTCTCCGAACTCATCATAACTAGGTCTCCCACATCTTCCAGCTTGTTGCTTATATTCAAGAGTTGATATCCAATCCATCCCATTACTTCCATATCTCCTTAGATCTTTTAATATACTCCTAAATGTAGGCAAATCAATGCCCATGCTTAAAGTTGGAGTACAGCAAATTAATTTTACCATCCCATTTCTAAAACTTTTTTCAATAATTTCCCTTTGCTTATTAACTAAACCGCTATGATGAAATGCAATTCCTTTCTTAATTACTTTAGCCAATCTCTCGCACTGCTTAGTCGGAGCACTCAAGCAATTTAAAATTTCATCAGAAATCCCCTCTAGTTTTTTATCATGTTTTTCATCATTAATCCTTATCTCTTTTGCAATTCTCTCAGCAGTTGCCTCAGATCCTCTTTTAGTATTAACAAAAACTAGGGCTTGCTTATTCAATTTAATAGTGTCAAGAGCTAATAAAATTGTTGCATCTTCACGTCCATCAATTACAAGATTCTTCTTTTCATTAAAAAAATCAACATTATTTCCAAAAAATACCCCCTCATACAGCTTTACAGGCCTCCAATCATCAAGAACAAGCTTCGCATCAAGCCACTTAGCCAACTCTTCAGGATTTCCAATAGTAGCAGACAATCCAATTATCTGTAAATTCTTTACAATCTTTCTAATCATAGTTATTAATATTTCTAAAGTAGGTCCTCTCTCAATATCAGTAATTAAATGAATCTCGTCTATTATAACGATTCCAACATTCATTAACCAACTAGCACCGTGCCTAATTAAGCTGTCTAGTTTTTCACTAGTGCAAACAATTAAATCACACTTTTCTAAATTTGGCTCGCTAGAATCTAGATCTCCAATAGATAAAGCAATCTTTATTCCTATTTTCTCATATTTCTTTTTAAAATCATTATACTTCTCACTAGCCAAAGCCTTTAAAGGAACAATATAAACAGCTTTTTTCTTTTTTTCTAAAACTGTCTTCAAAAAGGCAGCCTCTGCGACCATAGTCTTTCCCGATGCTGTAGGGCTGCAAACCAAAAAATTCCCACCATCTAGCAAACCCGCTTTAATAGCTTTAATTTGGCAGGGCCTTAATTCTTTTATGTCCTTAAATATCTCAATTGCCTGCTCTGGTATTTCCAAATCCTGAATTTTCATAAAGCTTTTAACCTTATTTTATTTAATAAACTTATGCAAATTATCATAGATCAATACAATGAAGGTAGGAGAGTTGATAAATTTTTGCGTGGCTTGCTTGTTAATTCTACTTTATCAAACATTTATAAGCTTTTAAGACTAGGAAAAATTAAAGTCAATAATAAAAAAATAAAGCATTCTTACAAATTAAAACAAAATGATATAGTAAACTTTTACATAAGCAAAGAAGATTATGAAAGATTAACAAAAAGAGAAAAAATAAAAACCCAAAGAATTGATTTTAAGATATTGTATGAAGATAGTGATATATTAATTGTTGATAAGCCAGCATTTCTTGCATCTCATTCTGGAACCGGAGTTATGGAAAACAATCTCATAGATCAAGTTAAATTTTATCTTGGAGAAAACTATGAACCATCTTTAATTAACAGATTAGATAGAGAAACATCTGGCATTGTAATAATTGGAAAAAATAAAAAATCAACTAGAATCTTAAATAAATTAATGCACGATAGAAAAATTGAGAAATATTATTTAGCTTTAGTCAAAGGGATTCTTGATAAAAAGAAAGGAACTATAAAAACATTTATCTCAAGATACAAGGAAAAATTCCAGCACAAAGCAATGATTTTAGAAGAAAAGGATGAGAAATCAAAATTAGCTAAGACAAAATACAAGGTCATTAAAGAGTTTAATAATTATTCATTGCTTGAGTTAGAGCTTGAAACAGGAAGGATGCATCAAATTAGAGCCCATCTTAGCTCAATTGGATTTCCTGTTGTTGGGGATAAAATTTATGGCAATAAAGAAGAAGATAAGAAATTAAAATTAAACAGGCTTTTTCTTCATGCTTATAAGATAATTTTACCTCATCCTATAACCAGAAAGAAAATGAATTTTGAATCTGAATTGCCATCTGATCTTAAAAAATTAATTTAATTTACTAACGGCATAATAATAAAGTTACTCAATGGTAAAAAAAATAAATACAAAGCTTTTTAAATTCCTATCACATAATATTAAATATTATGAAAGGCATTGTACTTTTATCAGTCGCATTAATTTTAGTGACTATTTTAGCTGAGTTTTCTTTTGGGCAAAGGTCTAGTTCTCTTACTTCCCATCTAACTTGCGTAGATAATATGTGTAAAGCTACTCCGGGTGGAGGAGAGGATTTGTGCGTCACAGATTTAGAGTGCACTAACTGGGAAATTCCGAAAAAGATTTCCTCTACACCCCACTATTCATTAGACCCATCAATTGCATTAGATTCGAAAGGGAATCTTCACGTAGTTTGGTCTGATACAGGAGGAGGGAATGAGGTTTTCTACACAAAGCTTGACAAAGATGGTGAAAAAATTGTCGATGATACTAGGCTGACATTTAATCCAATGCATTCTTTTAATCCTTCAATTGCAGTAGACTCTTCTGATCTTATCCATGTAGCATTTACTGACGCGAGGGATGGTAATGCTGAGATTTATTATACAAGGCTCGATAATGAAGGAAACACTCTGCAAGATGATTTTAGGGTAACGAGGAACAAGTGGGTTTCCTTTTCGCCCGTGATTGTAGTGGATTCTGATGAGAACGTCCATATAGTTTGGTCTGACAATAGGGAGAAATACGATGTTTTTAATCTTTATTATACAAAGCTCAGTAAGGATGGAAGAAAGCTTGTTAATGACATAAAAATTACAGAGAACGAAGGACATTGGTCTGTAGAACCATCTATAGCATTAGACTCACATGATAATATTCATATCATATGGGTGGATAATAGGAATGGTTTAGCAGGGGGTGGATGGGACATATTCTATAAGAAACTTGATAATCAAGGGAAAACAATAGTAGATGATCTACAGTTGACTTATAACACTTTTTGGGATCTCAGCCCATCTATAGCTCTAGACCCAATGGATAATATCCACTTGGCTTGGGCTCAGAATAGGGAGGACAGTTGGGAAATATTCTATATGAAACTCAATAATGAAGGAAACAAGATGAGTGAGAGGAGGTTGACATTTGACCCAACAAATTCAGAATCTCCATATATCGCAATTGACTCTAACAATAACATACATATTGTATGGACTAACTGGGATCAGGCATGGCCTACATTTAACATGATCGAAATTTATTACACAAAGCTAAACAGCGATGGCGATACAATCATAGATAAGTATCGATTGACTACTGACCTTGTGGAATCAAGGAAGCCTTCAATAGCTGTTGGGCCAAGAAATGATATACATGTAGTTTGGCAAAGCAAAGATTTTGAAAACGATTGGGATATATATTACATTGGTACTAGTTAAAGCCATTGTTGATAGTGACAAAAATCTATTAATTTAATAATTATTAAATAAACTTTCTATTTTAATAAAATTTCTAATTCTTACTGACGCTAACTTTACATCTCCAAAAGAAAAAGGAAAGATAGTTTTATAAATCAATTTCCTTTAACATAAAATTATGGCTCAAACTCAAACAAAAAATATCCTCATTGGAGGAATTGTAATCATTGCAATTTTAATAGTTATTAAGTTTGCATTTTTCCCTCAGATAACATCTGAAAAAACAATAACCTCGACAGGAACATCTGAAATAATAATAATGCCGGATACAGGAGAAGTTTATGCAAGAATTGAAGTTCTGAAAGAAACTGCCAAGCAAGCTGAAGAAGAAAGTAAGAAAATCTCTGATTTAGCTCTAACGAAAGCAAAAGAATTTGATGCAAAGATTGAAACTCTATCATATAATCTGTATAAAAGGGAAGATTGGACTCCAAATGGAACATTCTTTAAAGGATACATAGCAACTTATTCTTTGAAAATCTCAACGCAAAAACTTGATCAAATTGGGAGAATTGTTGATACCATTGTCTCTTCAGGCGTCAACTTTATAGATAATATTCAATTTACTTTGAGCAAGGATAAGGAAAATGAGATAAAAAGAGAAGCCCTGAAAAAAGCTGGCGAAATTACCAGACAAAAAGCAGAGGCAATAGCAGAAGGTCTTGGATTTAAATTAGGAAAGATTGTCAAGGTTTCAGAATCAGAGTTCTTCTATCCACCAATAATGTATGCAGAGGCAGTGGCTGAGATTGGCCAGGGAAGAAAGGCAGCTGAGCTAAAATTTGAGCCCCAAGAAATAAAAGTAACCGCAACCTTACATGTTGAATATAGTATTAGAACCTAATGGTGATTATGCTCAATCAGGCTACGATGGACTTTTAGAAACGTTAATAAACTTCTTAATGAATCGTTAAATTATGAAATCAAAAATTGGCGGTTCGACATACTGCAAACAAAATCTTGAATCAGAACTTCAAAATTTAAAAACAATAGGTTACGATTTTGCAGAAATAGATTTGGGTTTACCAATAGAGCCTAACAAGGCTTTTGAAGCTGAACTGGAAAAAGCCAGAAATATAATTACCATTTTAGTTGGTCACTTACCTGAAATCGACTTTAAAAAAGAAGAAATAGAAAGATGCAAAAAATTCATAGAAATCTTATCTAATCAGAAAATAAATTTGTTTGTGATTCATTTATTTAGTAGAAATCTGCCTACTAAAGAGAATATCGATTTAAAAATTAGAGGTTTGAAGGAACTAACAGATTTTGCAAAAATCAAAAATTCTATTCTCGCCTTGGAAAATACAGAAGAAGATGTAGATATTTTAAAAAAAGTCTTTGACAAAATTCCTGAAATAAAATTTTGTTTAGATATTGGGCATGCCAATCTATTTGCAAAAGAGAACCGCTCTCTTAGTTTAATAAACAATTTTGGCAAATTTCTTAAACATATTCATGTGCATGATAATGTCGGTGGCGATGCAGAAAAATTTGATTTACATCTTCCAATCGGAGCAGGAAGAATAAGTTTCACACCAATTTTTGATAAGCTGAAAGAAATGAAATATTTTGGGAACATTACCTTAGAAGTTTACAATCCAGATAAAGAATATAGAAAAATAAGTATAGATAGAATTAGAAAATTAATATAATCCTATCTTTGCCCCACTTTCTCGCTATTGCTCAGTCAACTAACAACAGTCTTAAGAAATTTAAAGTTAATCTTTTTTTATCTATACTCGTCATTGAGTGATTCCTAATTCTTTTAAAAATCTAGCAATAGCTTTAGGAACATGTTCTGGTTGAGTTTTCAAAGCACTTGCAGTTTTTTCTAGAATCTCTTTATCACTTAAATTCAATCTTTCATTAGATTTAAATATAATATCTCTTTTCTTTCCCTTCTTTATAATATCCTTCCACAATTCAAATAACTCTATTGCTCTTCCATAAACTAATTTTTTATCCACATTTAATAAAGAAGCAGCTTCCTCTAAAATCTTGCTCTCTTTTTCAATTTCAGCTTTTGCTGCATCCCCTGCTACAAATTCAATCCTTACAATGCTATCAGAAATCTTGCTGCTCTTAATTATTTTTATTAAATCAACCTCACTAGTATTATCTAAATGAGTCCCACCACAACATTCAATATCAGTCTTATCAATTTCAACAATTCTCAGCTCCTTTCCAATTGGAACTCCACCTTGATATATTGTCATTCCATATTTCTTTTCAGCTTCTGTTCTCGGCATAAAACTCTTTTTAATTTTTATCTTGTTTTTTATTATCTTATTAGCTTCATTTTCAATTTTTTTTAATAGATCATCAGTTAAACTTTCGTAATGAGTTATATCAATTCTAGCCTTCTCAATATCCTTAAATGCGCTTGCCTGATTCACATGATTTCCAAGAATTTTTCTAGCTGCCGCGTTTATTATATGGGTAGCAGTATGGTGCTTAGCTAACTGTATCCTTCTCTCTTTATCAATTTCACAATTTACTTCCTCGCCAATTGGAAATTTATGCTCCCCCTTTAGTACATGAACTATAACATTTCCTTGTTTAAAAACATCAACAACTTGCTCATTTGCAATTGTTCCAGTGTCATGTAACTGCCCCCCACTAGTTGGATAAAAATAAGTTTTATTTAAAGCCAAATATTTTCCATCTTGCCAGACAACTTTTGCTTTAAAATTAAATACTTTATAATTATCAAAATACAAAGTCTTAGTTTCAGGAGTCTCTTTCAAATCTAACTCAATTTCTTTTTTAGTTGCATAAACCTGTTCCTTCTTCTCATGTAATTCAGAAACTCTCTTGTAAAAGTTATCTGGAATTTTTATTTTTTTGCCAAGCTTTAGAGCTTCTTCTTGTATTATCTCTGGAGAAATTCCATGACTATCATAAATTCTAATTAAAGAACTTTCATCAATACTAGCTTTAAACAGTTGTTTCAAAATTTGACTTGATTTTTGTTTTGTTGCTTTATATTTATTTTTCTCAACATCAATTATCTCATTCACATCATCCAAATTTTCCATCAACTCAGGAAAAATTGGTTTTAGATATTTAGCATGATCTTCGTAAATCCCAATAAAATCTAGATTCCAATTATATTTCTCATTTAAGCTCATTGCTCTTCTAAATATAGCCCTTAAATTATAACCTCCGCTGGTGTTGCTAGGCAAGGCTCCATCATTTAAAGCAACTAGTAATGCCCTTGAATGTTCTGCAATAGAATAAAGTGCTGCAATTTCCAATATCTTCTCCTTAAGCTCTTTTGTGTCAATCTCTATTTTCTTTGCAACATCTCTCCAGACTTTATCAATATCAAAAGCTTCATCTAAATTTAACAACCCGGAATATGGTAAAAATTTCTTGAATAAACTCGAATCACTCTTAACACCAGTTTCTATAAAAAGTTTTTTCATCACACCAGGAAATGTCACATAATAGCTTGTTGCAGTTCCTTGTGTAAACCAAGCATTTCTCTCATGCCCCATTCCCATGTCCAATACTTTTATCTTTAAATCCTTAAATCCAGTTTCAGTTTTCTCATAAAACATGTAAACCTGATTTCCTAATTCAAGACCAGAGCTAAAAAATTCCATGCAAGGACCAAAATTTCCTCCGCCTGCCCAGACATCTTCATGATAGATTACATCTTCATTTCTAAGGCCAAGCCCTTTCCTACACCAATTATGAATATCAGAAAAATATCTCTCTTGATTAAATTCTTGAGGTTTATCAAAGGCATGCTGTCCAATCATAACAAATCCCGTATAATGAGCTCCTGTAATGCCAACGTTATCAATATCATTAAACCTCAAGCAAAATTGTGGTACTATTAAAGGGTTTGCCGGCGCTTCTACTTCTCCAGAAACAACATGAGGCTGAAAATCATAGATAGAAGCCTGAACAAAATCAGTATCTTCTCTCCATCTAGCAGTTACAGGATATCTTTTAATAGGTGTATATCCAAATTTTTTAAATAATCTCATAAATTCTTTCCATATCTCAATGTAATCTAGTTTATTTTTCGCAGGACTTTTTCCAATAAATGTATATCCATTTCCGCATTCAGCCTTTCCGCAATGTTCAGAATTAACGCTCCAAAAGTAAATTCCACATTTGCACCTTTTTCTACTAAAACCCTCTTTCTTTAAGACATCTATAGCATAATATTTCTCTGGGCTTTTGCTAGCTTCAACCCTAAACTTCTCTTTTATCTCTTTATCTGTTAACATAAGTAAAGCAAGATTAAAAGCTTATATAAAACTTTTGTTAAATCAGAATCAGATGGGTAGTTTAAGTGAAGCCGTAAGCCTGAGACAGACTGGCATACTTTAAAAATGATTGTCTAGACTTTTTAAGGAGGGAACCAAAAACAACATCAGGGGAAGTGAGCGCATGACTCAAAAGCTCCGATAAGTATTTAAATTAGTGGAGTAACTAATAAGCTATGGAAACAATAAGTATATCTAAAGAAGTTTTTGGGAAGATTTTGGCAGATGCAGAACTCCTTATTGATGATATAGAATTAGCATTAGATAAAACAGTCAGAAAAAGAATCGAAGATATAAAATCAGGAAAGGTCGAAGCAAAATCAGAGATGGAATTAAATGAATATCTTAGAAAAAGAGGGGTGAAAATTGAGTGAATGGGTCATTAAAGAGCATCCAGAATTCTTTAAAGATTTAGACAAAATCGGTAAGAAAGAATTAGAAATATTCTATAAGAAAAAACAAAAAATAAAAGAAAATCCGATACGTATGAAACATCTTTCTGGAGGAGATAATTGTTATGCGGAAGAAATAACAAATAACATACGTCTAGTTTACTATGTTCAAGGAAACGTAGTATGGTTGCTTACAATCCATAGGCATGATCCTGCATATAAAAGGTTCAGAAGTAGGTTGTACACTCTAAAATCAAAGTATATGGAACATGGTATAGAGTAATATGCCCTTTAATATTTTCAATAGTATCACTTAACTATCCCAAGTTCCTGCATCTTCTTCCTTATTTCAAAAATATCTCTCTCAATGTTTTCTCCAGGGGATATATCTTCAATTTCAACCCTTGCTTCACTCTCTTTCTCAACCCCTTTAATCTTTTTATCTCTTCTAAATTCTGCCGGCAAAGAAGGTAATTCTTTATTCAACTCGCTAACTCTATTTGAGAAATCTTTAACATTGTTCAAAAATTGTTCTCTTATATTTAATTCCGAATCTTCAATTTGTTTAATCCTATCAAAAGCCTTAATTGTTTCAGCAACCTCTAAAGCAGATTCTAAAATATTCCTTCTAATCTCAAGGGGATTGTCAATTCTTGTATGTATGCTCATTTTAAATCAAAACTTCAAACCTCAAATAATTTTTTATCAACCTCAAGTAATTTTTCTTTTATCTTATTTAGATTATTTTGTGCATTACTTAATTCCATTTGCTCCTGAGCCCTTAATTCCTCTAATCTAGAAACAATACTCTCTGTTTCTTTTAATTTCTGTTTTAAGACATCAAGATTTTGAATTGCTTCTCTATACTGCTCTATCTTTACAAAAACAGGCCTCTCATCTTTCCTCTCTTGGCTTATCTGCAAAACTTGTTCCTTTCCACTTGGTCTTGGAAATCCCTGTTCTCTATTTAACTCTCTTGTTAATTGAGTCCTAAATTCACTTGGAGTAATCTGCTGCTCCCTAGCCATAATTGTTGGTAATACATCTCTCTCTTTACTAATAGACTCTCTTTCTGCATATCTTGGCTGTGGCCTAGTAAATGAAGGCTCTCTAGAAGGTAATTCAATATTCTCTTTGCTCTCATCTTTTTGTTTTTCAGTTTCAAGTTTCTTCATATCGCTCTCATATTTTTCAAAACCCTCAAATTCCCTCTCATAACTAGGAAACTGTGGCATAGGCATTCTAACTATCTCTTTTTCTTGAGTTTGTTGTTGAGATTGCGCCTGTGGCTGTGGAAATCTAGGAAATTCTGGCAATTTTGCCTCCTCTTTTTTCCTTCTAAAGAAAAAAACCATCTTTAACCCCTAAATTAAAAATATCTACTATATTAAAAGCTTTCTTTGTTATTTTCAAGTAAATAAATCTCTGTATCTTTCAACAGCCTTGCCATGCTTGCCCTTTTCTATCAATTCTCTAATATTGCTCAACTCTTTGCCTAATTCTTTATAACTCCTTTCCTTAACCTTTACAATCTTTCTAGCTTTTCCATATTCATCTCTTTTCAATAATTCTTTTAGATGCTGTAGTCTCTTTTCATCAATCTTAGTCTCAGTTTTAATAGGCTTAATCTTATAATGCTCAATTTCTTGATATGCCTTCTCAATCATATGCGCAATTTTCTTGCTCTTGCTCAATATTCTAATTTGATCTCTTAATTGTGATAATACACCTTGCATTCTGCCAATTTTATCTAAAGTTATTGAATTATAAAGACCAGAATAAATTCTAAGTAATCTAACATACAATTTTTTAGCTTCATTTATCCTTTCCATTTTTATTAAATTATCAACTTTTTCTGCAATCTCATTGAACTCTTCAATTTTCTTACTTATCTCTTCTTCCTTCATTTCCATAAATTCTTTTATAGGCAACCTAAATTCCTTTATATCAGAAATAATTTCTTTTTCTTTTTCAGATTTTGAAATCTTCTCTTCATACCAAGGAGCTGGTTTAATATATATAATCTCTTTCTCCTCTTCTATTTTTCCAGGATGTCTTATTTCAAATTCTCTCCATATAATCATTACGAAAAGATAAATTAAAATAAATATAATGTAAGATAAATAGTTGTCATAGCTAGTAATAACCCCTGGTTTTTCTTCAGCTAATCCTTTACCTCCTGTCTCTAAATTTATGTTCAAATTTGGTTTTCCATCGAAACACAAATCACTATCAACATTTTCAGAATCTATATTTATGCAGCTCTCATTTCTAGAAATCTTCACCTGCTTTTTCTCAATATCAGGGCATTCTATATTTCTCAATAAATCTCCAATGATCATAATATCTTCATCCTTAATTCCAGCCTTAACCCAGCATCTAATATTTTTATCAATTTCTTTTTTCACTTCAACGCTTTCATTGATTATTTTGCTATCATTTTTTTCTGGCTTTCCAACCATTATAACCTTGCCAGTTTTTTCAATTTTTTCAGTATTAGAAACTATTGAGATTATGAAGAATGAAATTATTAAAAATATAACCAATATTGATGCTATTGTTGTATCTGAAATTATTTTTCTAATCACTTCTTCTCACCTTTTGCTTTAATTTTATTTATTTTATTTTTTAACTTTATTTTGATTTTAGTTTGATTTTATTTTTCTATTTTCTTCATAGCTCTATTAAACACAGTCCATATTGTCCTATCATCCCTCTCCAAAACATTGGCAATTTTATGAAAATTAAAGCCATATTCTTCTTTTAAAAATTTCACAATGTTCTCTAAAACACTCAGCCTTCTGTTCTTGAATATCTCGCAAGGAATATAAAAAACAGATTTTCCAGAAAATGAAAATCTTTTTTCCATCTTTTTCTTTGCCCTTTTATAAGTTGTCCATATTGTCCTATCATCCCTATTTAAAATTAAAGCAATCTCATGAAAACTTAATCCCAAATCCTCTTTCAAATATTTGCAAATACTCTCTAATCCACTTAACCTTTTATTAAATGCAAAACTTGGGACATCTAGAGAATCTCTTTGCAGTATACTCTTTAAATCTTCTCCAATATCATGCCTCTCAGCAAGTTTCAAAATAATCTGCTTTAAATGCTCTCTACTTAAACTACTAAGAATCTCCACACTCATCTCTTTTTTCATGAATTCATCTTGCCCTTACTTATCATGTAAGAATTTTACTTATATCATACTTATAAATCTTTCGTATTTTCTTATAAAATAAGTTAAAAAACTTACATCATAAGTTATCATACAAAAACCAACTTCAATTATTTTTTTAAATTATATTTAAGAACAAGAAAGTTTTTATATTTGAATAAAAAGGGATATCAGATGCGAATTCCAGACAATCTTGTTCAAGAATTTATTAAACAGTCAATTGGTGATGACGCAGTTAGCCTTGTAATGCTATTAAAAGACAAAGAAAATATTTCTGAATTTAAACTTGCAGATAAATTAAAAATAACCATAAATCAAGTCAGGAATATTCTTTACAGATTAAGCTTAAATAGCTTAGTTACCTCTACTCGAAAAAAAGACAAGAAAAAAGGATGGTATATTTATTTTTGGACTCTTGACAATAAAAAAACTCTAAATGCCATAATTAATTTCAAGCAAAAAAAGATTGAGGCTTTACAGAAATCTATGGAAACTGAAAAAAATGAAATATTTTATATTTGCCCAAATAAATGCATAAGGATTGGCCAACTAACAGCATTAGAATTACAATATCGATGCCATGAATGCAATCAAGTTCTAAAACAAGAAGATAATACTAAGAGAGTTGAGAAGATAAGTAGGGACATTGAAAAGGTTAAAAAGGAATTAGAGGAAGCAGTTAAATTAAGAGAGTTATTTATAAAAGAAGAGGAAGAGAAGGCAAAACCTAAGGCAAAAGAAAAAGTAAAGAAAGTAAAAATCAAGATCAAAATCAAAAAAATAAAAATCAAAAAAATCAAGAAAGAAAAAAAAGAAAAAAAGCAGAAATCAAAAATCCCAAAAGAAAAATTTAGATTTGAGAAGAAAAAAAGATTAGAGTTATTAAAAAGAAGTTCTTTAGTAAAGAAAAGAGGAATTTTTAGCAGAATTAAAAGAAAAATAAAGATCTTTAGGAGGTAATTATATAACCATAAACATATAACCGTAAACTATATAATTATAATTTGATAATCTTAATAACCCAAGTCTTATTTTAAATTCTCTAAAATTTCTTAACCAAAAATAGCTCTAAATATCCCACCAAAGACCTTTGATCCATCTAAAGGTGGAATTGGGATCATATTGAAAATAAATAAGAATAAATTTATCTGCTTGGTCATATATAGAATAACAGCCTGATTCCTTGTCAATTTATTTTTTCTATTTAAAATAAACCCTGCCATGAAATAAAGAGCCAAATTCATAAAAGGTCCTGCAAATGCTGTTGCTGCAGAGATCAAAGGATCAACAGGAACCAAAGGATTAGGATTGCTTATCTCAACATATCCAGGCGCAAATAAAATAAAAGGGCTATTAAAAATTTTTAATAAAATTCCAATTGCAAGACCCATGAAAAATGCCTTAAAAGTTGCTATTAATCCAAAAAATACCGCTACGAACTTGTGCATTAATTCATGCAAGACAATTCCTGGAGCAGTAATCAAAATTGCAAATTTAAAATCTTCCCAATTGAAATAACTAGTTCTTTCAAAGAAATCCAATTCAGTTTTTGGCCTCCTGACATAGCTCATAAAAATATAGCCAAGTGCTGCAGTCATTATTGCAATGTCTATTATTTCTCTAAAACTAATCAATGCCATATTCACTATCCATTTTCAATTTTTTATAAAGTTATTGGTTACTAAAATCTCTCACATCATCTCATCAACAGGCAATATATTCCACATGCAGCATATTGTACCTACCTTGCTTCAAAGGATATAATTGGTGTTAGTACATTTGTACAAATTATATACGTGAGCTAATTTAGATAGATTTATAAATCTGAAAGTAGTTACATATTTTATGATATGGAATCAAAGATCTGCTGAAGAAATACTGAACGATGCTGAAAGAAGGAAAGAAGGAAAAGACGCTCCAGGTTTCATAAGGGAATTTCGGTATTGTGAAATTGGAGATATGATAACTCTTCTAATGGCTGGCGGACAACTTAAATCTCATAATATGGATACAGGTAGAGAATATGAGCATATCGTACAATATGCTGGTTACTCATTTTTAAATAGAACATATAATCCTCTTCCTGATGGAATTCTAAATCGAAATTATCGTCAGTAAGTTCGCACACAAATTGAACATAACTACCATTAATAAACTCAATAAATTTAATTAACTTAATCTATCATCTAAAGTTTCTCTCACTTCTCTAATAATGTTCATTCCTTCCTCTATCTCATCCTTGTTAACAGCAGAAAAAGAAAATCTTGCAAAACTATCATAAAACTTACTATCATCGCCAAAACAATCCCCAGGAACAAAAGCAACAGCTGGTCTTCTATCCATTGTTAACTCTAAAAGTTTATTAGAATCTACTCCCAAATTTGGAAAGAAATAATAAGTTCCATTGCCAACAACAAGATTCACCCCATTCATATTTCTAAAACCCTCCAACATGATTCTTCTCCTTTCTCCATATTCTTGTAATATTCTTTCTAAATAACTTTCATCTTGAAAAGCAGCAGCTGCCCCATGTTGAGATATTGTTGCAGAACCATAGGTTGTTCTTTGAATTACCCCTTGAACCACTCTTCTTAATTCTTTATTTTTAGTTACAATATATCCAACTCTTAATCCTGTCATAGAAGCAGTTTTAGAAAATGAAGAAACTGTTACAGCATTGTTTTGCATTCCATCTAAACTTCCAATGCTTACATGATCTTCTCCAAATGTAATATACTCATAAGGCTCATCACTTATTACCAAAATGTTATTTCTTAAAGAAATCTCAGCTAGTCCCTCTAAAGATTCTTTACTCAAAAGCTTTCCAGTGGGATTATGAGGAGTGTTAATATAAATTGCCTTCACATATCTTACTAAGCTTTGAATTACATCTAAATCTAATTGAAAATTTTCATCTAATCTAGCATGATATATATTTCCTCCCCAAAATCTAACCAATTCTCTAATAGTTTTCCAATAAGGTGGAGTAACAATAACTCTCTCTTCTTTGCTATCTAATTTACTATTTAAAATACAGGCTAAAATGCAAGTAAGTCCATGCAATGCTCCAGATGTAACAAAAATATCATCTTCATTAACTTGAATCCTATTTTTTGTTCTTACTTTTTCAACTAAAACTCTTCTTAATTCATCAATCCCCCTAGGATCAGGATATCTTATTCTTTGTTTTTCAATAGCCTCAATCTCAGCTCTTTTAGAACTTTCAGGTTGATCTAAGCTAACATCCCCGCTTGCAAAATTTATAACTCTAACTCCTTTTTCTTTTAGTTTAAGAACCCTATCTCTAACAGCTGCAATCTCAAATTCCCCCATATCCATAACTCTATCAGCTAGTAAAACCCCCATAAACACCATGTAATAATTAGCATTTAAATCAATTTCTATGATATAAAAAATATAAAGAAACAAAGTCTTTAAACAATCCTTTTTAATCCCGCTTAATCTTTTTAATCCCGCTTAATTACTCTTTAAGATCTGAAAACCCAAGAATTACAAAACCTAACCCTATTAAAAACAATAAAACTATTACCCCACCTTGTAAAAACTTTAAAGTAGCCCAAAGCCAATTCTGATAAGTTAAAACATAAACTATTGCTACAAAGATTATTAATCCAACAACGATTTTGATTAGTCCTTTCATAAGTCAACACCATAAAATTTTAAACTTTTGCAGCCAAACTTTGAATCAATCTTAATTCTGGAAGCTGTATGATTTTAGTTACTAATCCAGGGAGTAGAGTTACTTGTTTGCCTTGGATAGGCTCCCCATTTTTATGTAATAATCTCGCAACTAAATAATCACCTAAGCTAACATTATCTCTTGCAACTCTATCGAGAGCAACATACTCTAGAGTACCAGGTTTAACATGAACTCCAGCAAAATCAAACTCTTGGCCTTCCTTTACCCCACCAAAAAATTGATATAGCATGTCAGTTTCTGATTTTGGAGTCCGTAATGGAGCAATATAATCTCCAGACTGAAAATATCTTCTAAATCCACCATTTTCTGAGGTTTCATAAATAAAACTTATCATTTTATTAACATTCAACTACTCTCAATTTATATATTTTACTGTAGTCTATTCACTACTTACTTATCACTAGTCTTCTAAGACTTAGAAATCTTTATAAACCTTTTTAAAAAATTAAATCTAAAATGGGGCTCTATCAACATCTAAGGGAAACCTGGCAAAATCTAGATCCTAAGGTAATTAGAGAAAGAATGATTACTTGGAGAAGGGAAAATGTAATAACTAGAGTAGAATATCCTTCAAGATTAGACAGGGCCAGAGCATTAGGCTACAGGGCAAAACCTGGATTTGTTATAGCAAGAGTTAGATTATTAAGAGGAGGCCGTCAAAGGAAAAAATTCAAAGCAGGAAGAAAACCAAGGCATATGAGAAGACTAGAAATTATAAATAAAAGTTATCAAACTATTGCAGAAGAAAGAGCAAATAAAAAATATCCAAATTGCGAAGTTCTCAATTCATATTTTCTTGCAAAAGATGGAAGGCATTATTGGTTTGAAGTTATTTTAGTAGATAAAAATCATCCTGCTATTCTTGCAGATCCAAAGATAAATTGGATAGCTTCTCCTGCAAACAGAGGTCGTGTTTTTAGAGGCTTAACAAGTTCAGCGAGAAAATCTCGCGGTTTAAGGAGAAAAGGTAAAGGTGCAGAAAAAATAAGACCAAGTTTAAGATCTCATCACGGCAGAGCGCATTAGGTTTCTTTAAGATCTAGTTAAGTGAAATTTTGCCCAGCCTAAGCAGCTTCAATTAGAACTTCTTTTTTCAATACTTTACTAGCATCTAAGATTTCAATATCCATCAATTTTTATGAACTCTATCTAAATTATATAAATGTCTATTTTAGATTAAAACTATCATCTTCTAACCTTTAACATAACTTTATGCAACCCTCTATTTCTTCCCCTTCTAGACAAAACCCAATTCTTTATCTGCAGTAAATCCAAAATTTCCTCCTTGTCTTTTAATTTATTTATGTGGTAAAGCAAAAAAGACCTGTCAAAAATATTTAATTTTGTTAACTGATATGACAAATCACTCAATACATTTTTATCAACGTTTTTTAAATTTTCTAAAACAGTCTCGCATCTCTCTCCATCCAGCAGCAAATCAACCAAGTAAGGAGTTACATTTCTATGCCCATTTTTAGCTAAAGCAATTGCAACATGTAATTTAATATCCTTGTCACTTGACCTCAAAGCATTAGCTAATCCTTTTATTAATTGCTTCTCTCTCAAATCTCCAATGATTTTAGAAGCTTCAATTCTCATTTCTTTAGTTAGAGACAGCATCTTTCCCAAAACTCCAGCGACTAATTTTTTATCATGCTTGTAAAAAGCACCGCAAGCCTCCCCCCTTACTTTATGATACTCATGCTGTAAATACCTAATCTCAGATCTAGGAGGAGTTTCATTAGCAACCCTGTAATTCTTTAACCTTGATGCTTTTTGATTATGCTTATCTTTATTCAAGAATTTCTTAAAAACATCTTCCAAGCTTAAAAGGCCAGCATTTAATCTTTCAACAATTACTCCTTGTTTCTTTAAAAAACCACCAACAGTAAGCAAGGCCTTTTTGCTGTCAATGCTTGTATAAATCTTAATCTTATGAATTCCATTGACGCTTTCATTTATCTCGTAATCTGTAATAAAGCTGTATTCATTTTCTAATTTTGAAAGAACCTGATTTACATTATTGCTAATGCAGGTTATGTCTAAAACATTGCTGTCTCTATAATGCTCTTTTAATTCATCAATGCTTCCATCATAAACCTTGTCACCTTTCTCAATTATAACAACATTATTGCAAACCTTCTCCATCTCATGCAGTTGCTGATCTGTATAAACAATAGTAGTTCCTTCTTTGTTTATCTTTTTCAAATAATCTCTTAAAATATCCTTTGAAGGAATATCCAATCCAAGCAAAGGTTCATCCAAGAAAAGAATCTTTGGATCTTTTAACATTGCAATAGCCAAGCAATACCTTCCTCTCATTCCAGTTGACATTCTCCACACATCTAATTTCCTATATCTATAAAGATCAAAATATTCTAAAAGCTCTTTAACTCTTTTCTCACCTTTTCCTTTATCTAGCCCCATAAAATGCGCAGCCAGCATTAAATTTTTTTGAATTGAGCTCCATCCAAAACCATCATAGTCAAGACCAAACATCCAAGAAATCTCTTCCTTTACATTTTTAACATCTTTTTCAATGTCATAACCATTAACAATTACTTCTCCATCTGTTTTTTTCAAATTTGTAGTTAATATCCTAAGCAAGGTGCTTTTTCCAGCCCCATTTCTTCCAAGCAAGCCAAAAAAATCCCCCTCTCTAACCCTAAAAGAAACATCATTTAGAGCTCTAGTTAATAATTTTCCTTTAAAAAATACTTTATGCTGGTAAAAGTTTTTTACAAGATCATTAACATCAATTATCACTAAAACCACCTTCCCTCTATTTTAGCCCTATTAATTCCATAATAAAATATATATAATCCAATTACAAAAACTAAGCTATTCACAACTAATCCAGCAATTATTAAACTTAAAGTACTGCTTTCATAAAAAACCAAATCCCTAAATAAAGTATCTCTCCAAATTAAGATAATGTAAGCACTCGGTAAAATTTTTGGTAGAAAAGCTAAAAATCTTGGAATAAACCCAACAGGAAATAATTGCCCTGAAAATAGTCTATTAAATTGCTCCATGAAAAAACTTACAGGATCTCCCTCTTTCAAAAACAAAACACTTCCAACAGTCATTAATTGAAATCCAAGATTTCCAATAACAAAAATCAATAAGGCAATTAGCAAGGTCATTATATTCATGAATCCAAGATAAATAACAGTTGCTTCTCCTGCTAAATTTACAAGTATTGCAAATGCAACTACCATTGGAATAAAAACTGTGAAAATATCAAAAATTAAAGACACTAAAAAATTGATTAAAAAATATTCAACAACACCCATATTTGATAAATAAGCTAGTTTAAAAATCCCGCTTTCTCTGTCTTGATCAAATTTAGCAGTAAAATTAGAATAAACACTATCAACAAAAAATATTGCAACACTACCAACTAAAACAAATGGCAAATAACCAACATTCTCATAACCTAAAGTAGAAGGATCAACAATCTTAGCCAAGAAAAACCACATCACAACCTCAAGAATTGTATTTAAAATATCTATCAATATATCAATCTTAAATGTCCAAAATTCATCAAACCTACATAGAAAGGACGCATAAGCCCTCCTTAACAATAGCCCAGACCTCATTTTTCAACATAAAATAGCAACTCCATATTTAAAAAGCTTGTTATAATATACCATAATACAGTAGTATTGCAGAATACAAATCTTTATATATTAATTAACCTTTAAAAATCAAAAGGGAAAAGAGGCTGATAAATAATAAAAATCTAATGTTAACCTTTCAAATAAGACAAAAGGGATGGTGATTAAAAAATGGTGAAGAGTTGGTCAAGAGGTCCAGGTGGTCCTGATGTGCCTTTAGAAATGGGCGCAGCTAAAAGAAAAAGAAGAAGTAAACAAATGAAAGAACACAGGGAAGCTGTCGAACAGCAGAGATATCGCGGTAAACCATCAAGGGAGTGAGAAAAAATGGTAAGTTTAAGTGGTAAAAATAGACCTGGAAGACGGGGTCAAAGAGGAGATGAAATAATAAGGGCTTCTAATCAAGGAAAAGTATCTAAAAAAGCACAGAAAACGTGGGCAAGAAGGAAGAGTGTTCCATAAAAAAAAGGAGTTAACATGGGATATAAAATAACACGTCAGGTAACAAGAAAACCTTATCATAGCAGTAAAGGACCTTTTGATAGACAAAGACGAGTTGAAGAATCAAGAAGCCGTCCACGACAGCCAAGGACAAGGGGCAGATAATAAATAATAATTTTTTTCTTAATAGGTAAAATCAAAAATGGGAATAGGACATAGGGGAACAAAGTATATTAAAACAACATTAGAAAGAATTGCTTCAGGAAGAGCAGCACAAGCTGCAAAAGGTAGTAGAAGAAGAGCACCAAGAAGTACTGTTTGGGAAAAACCCGTTACAATTCCAGGAAAATAATCTTTACTTAGTTTAAAAATGGGAGCAGTAGCAGCAAAAAGAAAAAATAAAAGAGAAAAAGATCAGGCATTATCTTTAAAAGGATTTGCAATAAAAAGTCAAGATTCAAAGAAAAAATATAGAAAAGGGAGGTAAAATAAAAAATGGTTAGAAGAGAAATAAGAAAAAATATAGCAGGTGATTTACGTTATAAAGCAAGAGTAAGCTCAAGTCAATCTGGAGGGAGGGATAGTAGTAGAACTAAAATAAAGAGGTTGAAAAGTGGATCAGTTGTGAGAAGGCAACCAGTTAAATCATGAAGATAATTTATGCTTTATAGTAATCCAATAGAATCATTTATATATCTCTTTCTTATTCCTTGTTAAATGCTAACAGAATCTCAAATATCAGACATTATAAATTTCTTGGAAAAGGCCAAAAGACCATTGTTCTTTTTTGATGATGATCATGATGGGCTTGCTTCTTTTCTCTTGATTTATAAAAAATATCAAAAGGGTTATGGAATTCCTGTAAAATCCTCTCCATTAGTAGACGATATCTATATAAGAAAAACTCAAGAATATAAGCCGGATTTTGTTTTTGTTTTAGATAGGCCTGTTTTAAGTCAAGATGCAATTGATAAGATCTCAGTTCCAGTAATTTGGATTGATCATCATGAACCCTTGCAAAGAGATAATGTTTATTATTTTAATTCAATGGTAAATGATAAACATGATTCTAGACCAACTTCATATTGGGTCTATAAGGTTGCAAATGAGAAAAAAGATTTATGGATTGCCTTAATTGGCATAATTGGCGACTATTATATCCCAGAATTTGTTGAAGATTTTGAATACAAAGAGTTATTTGATGGGAAAAAGGAAATTCAAGAGATCTTGTTTGAAAGCAGATTTGGAAAATTAATTAAAATCTTCTCATTTTCTTTAAAAGGCAAAACTTCTGACGTTAAAAAAAATATCAGCATTCTATCAAAAATTGAATCTCCTTTTGAAATTTTAAATCAAGAATCTCCTCGCGGCAAATATATCTTAAAAAGATTTGAAGGAATAAACAAAGAATATGAAAAGTTGCTTAAAAAAGCCTTATCATCAGTAAAAGACGATGAAATTTATGTTTTTAAATATCCCTCCACTAAGATGAGCTTCACAGGTGAGCTTAGTAATGAATTGCTTTACAGATTAGATAAAAAAATTCTAATAATTGGAAGAGAGATTAAGGATGAAATTAGGTTAAGCATTAGAAGTAAAAAAGTAAAGATTTTGCCTATCTTAAAAAAATCTCTTGAAAGCATTCGCGGTTATGGTGGTGGTCATGATTTCGCTGTTGGAGCCAATATTAAAAAAGATGATTTCTACAGGTTTTTAGACAATATCAGAAAGAATTTGATAAATTGAATAAGATTAAAAA
>CAZCNK010000010.1:0-6159 GCA_964500345.1 Candidatus Woesearchaeota archaeon
CTATCAAAACCACCACAATTATCTAACAAAATACCAAATATTTTGCTTCTATCCTCTTCTTTAAATTCTATAACCATCATTTTAATTACCTATAATCTCCTAGATTTTTCAAATATTCTTTAATATAAATAAATAATCAGTACAGCTTAATATAGCTTTCTATGAAATTTCCGAAAAATTTTCGAAGATTTCAAATCTTTTCCTTGCAAGAGCAGATCTTTTTCAATTATTGGTTTTTTATCTGAAAAACCTTCAAAAAAATTAAATTATTTTTAGACATTAAAAATGCAAAAATTTATAATTAATTCATTTCTCAATTATCAAATGACAGGTTATGAAATTCATGGTGATGTAAGACTTGGAAAAAATGTTAAGGTAGAAGCTGGAGTTGTGCTATATGGGCCTTTGTCAATTGGAGATGGTGCATATATTGGTAGAAATTCCATAATTGGTTTTCCAACGTTAAAACTTTTAGTTCAAATGCTAAAAGATCATGGAAAGATTGTTGAAGGAGGTTTAGGAACAACAATAGGAGATAACGTACTTATATATCCTAGTGTAGTTATATATGAAGGGGTAAGAATTGATAGTAATGTTAAATTATTCCACAATGCCCAAATAAGAGAAAAAGTTTCAATAGGAGAAAGTTCAATAATCGGCTCTTATACAGTTATAGATGGCCCAGATGTTGAAATTGGAAAAAATACCTTAATTCATGCTAAATGCTATATTTGTTCTAAAACAAAAATTGGAGATCAAGTTTTCATAGGACCTAAAGTTGGAACGGTAAATGAAAAATCAGCTCAATCAAGAATTGGCTTGCCATCTCAAGAAACATACAGAGAAAATGAAATTGGCCCAGTAATAGAGGATAATGCAGTAATTGGAGAAGGTGCTATATTAAATATGGGTGTTGTTATTGGAAAAGGAGCTGTTGTTGGCACAGGAGCTGTTGTTACAAAAGATGTTCCCCCTAATGAAATCTGGATTGGAAATCCTGCAAGAAAATTAAAAGACAGAGATTTTTAATGATATTTAAACTACTTACGTCTATTAAAAATTCTTTTAATTTTCATAAATCCTTTGCCATAATGTTTAAATAAAATATAAGCTAAAATAAGAATAAGAATAATATACAGCATTGTATAATTCATTTCTCTAGTCATTGGTTTCTCAGTCCTGATTTCTCTAGGCTCTTCTTTAACAATGTCTTTAGGTTCTGGTAAAGAAATTGGAAATTCAAATTTAGGTTTAATCTTATGAATTAAAAATTCTCCCAAATTCCCAGTAGATTTTGATTTTAGCATAATCTCAATGTCTTTTTTATTATCACCATCTAAATCTAAGCCAGCTATAAAACCAACCCTCATATTTAAATTAACACCCAGAGGAGAAATTCTAACAAGCATATCATCTTTTGTCACCTTATTTATTCTAATAGAATACAAATTACCCTTAAATAAAATAAAAATCTTATCATTAAATCTCATATAAACAATATAGTTGTCTATAGCATCTAAATCAATCCTCGGACTTTCTTTTGAACTTCCACCACCTCCTCCACCTCCAGAAACACCACCCCCACCAGATCCACCCCCTTCTTGTGCTTCATACTCTGAAAAATATGAAACTTTAAATTCTAAAGTTCCTCCCGAATAACTTCTGGTCACACAAATAGTTTCAGGACAGAGTTGACCATCTCTAGCTATAATTGGATTTTGGAAAGTTAAATTAACTAATCTAATTATGGCAGATTTATTAAGGGCTCTAAAACTAACACTATCAACAAAAACTTTATTTGCCGTAATATTAATCAAAGCGCTTAGATTAATGAATATTGCATTTTGGGTATGATCTTTTCCATCATCGCTTAAATTAATTACCTCTTCAAAATCAATCATGCCAAAATTAATATTATGGATTGTGAAATTTTCTAGCCTTTCCATTTCTGACTTATTTAAGCTGTTAAGATCTGTTGTTAAAGCTCCGCTCATATTAAAATAGCTAGGCATGAAAAAATTATTGCTCATGCTTATGTTAACTGTAAAACTAACTTGAGAACTATTTAAAAATCCAAGAGTATCATTCGCATAAAGCGTTACATTATTCTGACCATGGCTAGCATTAAGTATAGTATAGTAAGAGAAGCTATTTGTTGAATTTATAGCCAAAGTTATATTTTGCTCATTATTTAAGCTATAAAGAATATTGCTTATATTTGAAAATTGATCAGAAACATTATAGTAAAGGTAAATATTACCATAATTATATGTAGTGCCATTAGTTGGATGATCAATAACAACTAAAGGAGGGCTGTTATCAATTGTTATGCTTAAAGAAGCAGTACTAAAAGTAGCAAAAATATCAATAAATGAATTTCCTATTATACTTACAATATTATAATTAAAACTTAATGCCAAAGAAAATAATAAAATAGAAGTTAGTAATAATATCTTATCATCCCTTTTCATTTACATACCAATATTTCCCTGCGCCTCTTTTTTTATTCTTCTCAACATGAAATATAATACAACTGCAACTAAGCTGAGTGTTAAAGCTAGTAAAACAACAACAGGGCTTACTTCTTCTGGCTTAACAAATAATCTTTGCTGCTGAGGTTGTTCTTGAATTATTTCCTCAGTTTTACCTCTTACAACCACTGGAATTTTGGTAATTACGCCAGTAGCTAGGTCCATCATTTTTCCTTCTCCTTCAACTATCTCCTTAAAAGAAACCGCAATATACCTCTTACTACCAATAACAGCATCCTCTTGCATACTCACTCTTATATTTACTTTAACATCTTTTTTACCTAAAGGAACCCTATATTTTGTACTAGGATCAATAATTCTAGCAATATCTGAGCCTTCTATAATCTCTCCAAGCATTACAACATTTTCATTTCCAACCATATTTTGTAATTCTAATTGAATATCTATCTCTTCTCCTGGAGAAACATATAAAGGATTTCCAGGATCTCCCTCGCTACTTCCATCATAGTAATATGTAGTAACTCCTGATGCATAAATTAATGGAATAGCAAATAAAATAAGCAATCCAGTCATCAAAAAAAATCTTGCCTCAATTTTCTTTGCATAAATATTCTTAAATAAAATATTAATCTTTCTCATGTCAATCACCTTAGCTTACTGTTACTGTCCAAGTCCCTCCTGCAGCTGTTGAATAAGATTGCTGGGTAGTTCCAGCTGTTACTTGCACTAAACAGAAATATAAGCTTCTGTTTCCTTGTCCAGCCCCTACACTGTGGTTACCAGCATTTAAAGTAGCTCCAGTTATTCCAGTAGCAGTTCCATTTACCATCTTTGTACCATCACATTCAGCAGCTGGAGTTCCACCAGTATCAATATCAATAGTAAAGTTGCTAACATTTAAGTATTGGCTTGTAGTAGCTTCTCCCCTTAAATTAATAGCAGTAACAGTCAAGCTGCCATCTGCTATATCCTTATTTCCGGTATTATTCACAACAATAGGATCATTGTTAGATGTTTGATTTGTTGAAGTTAGAGATATACTTGGCCAAGTTAATGACGTAGGAGCCATCTTCATATTAGTTGATTGCCCTAATGAGAAATTAGTTGTTAAATTAGAGCCAGCAGCTCCTTGAGTATCAAATGCAGTTGCATTAACAGTCCATACTCCATTTGCATCCCAATACCATATATAAATTGTACAAGAATAATTAGCAGTATCACTATCTAAATCACCTACTAAACTGCAACTATTATTCCCTCTAAAATCTTCTCCAGATCTATTAAATTGAGCCAAAATTTTTGTATCATCTAAATTAGCCACTCCATCAGTATCAGTAGCTGTAAAATAAAATACAACTTGTGTACTAGCAGCTTCAGTTATAGACTGAGTTGGAATTGGACTAACAGAATCAACAACAGGAGCAGTATTTCCAACAGTTATATTAAGAGTAGATGTTGCAGTTGTTGCATATCCAGTAATCCAATCATCTGTATTTCTTACATAATCTGCAATATAATCTAGAATATTAGCAGATGCAAAGGGAAGAATTGTGAGAATTAACAAAAATATAGATATGCTCACTACTCTAAAACTGAACACCATCCTTTTTTTATCCATCTTAAATACCACTCTCGTTATAAATAACTAATATATAAATCTTTTTTTCTATTTTTAGCTATCATAATTAAGTATTTAAATCTTGCTACTCATTTACTAAAATGTCTCTTAATAATTGCTCTTTTTATTTAATACTTCAATAATTTAAAGTTTATATTTTTTACTATCATTATAATTTAGCTTACTGTTACTGTCCAAGTCCCTCCTGCAGCTGTTGAATAAGATTGCTGGGTAGTTCCAGCTGTTACTTGCACTAAACAGAAATATAAGCTTCTGTTTCCTTGTCCAGCCCCTACACTGTGGTTACCAGCATTTAAAGTAGCTCCAGTTATTCCAGTAGCAGTTCCATTTACCATCTTTGTACCATCACATTCAGCAGCTGGAGTTCCACCAGTATCAATATCAATAGTAAAGTTGCTAACATTTAAGTATTGGCTTGTAGTAGCTTCTCCCCTTAAATTAATAGCAGTAACAGTCAAGCTGCCATCTGCTATATCCTTATTTCCGGTATTATTCACAACAATAGGATCATTGTTAGATGTTTGATTTGTTGAAGTTAGAGATATACTTGGCCATGACAATGAAGTCGGAGCCATCTTCATATTAATTGATTCTCCAAGTGAAAAATTAGTTGTTAAATTTGAACTTCCAGAATTATTAAGATCTTCAATAGTTGCATTAACAGTCCATACCCCGGCACCATCCCAGTACCATACAAATATATTGCAAGTATAGTTAGCAGTATCTGAATCTAAATCTCCAACTAATACACAACTTGAATTCCTTCTAATATCTTCTCCAGTTCTATTGAACTGTCCTTGTGCTGATGTATCATCTAAATCATTAACTCCATCTTGATCTGTGGCAGTAAATGAAAATGTAACTGTTGTAGTACTAGATTCTGTGACAGATTGTGCTGGAATACTACTAACATAATCTACTACTGGAGCTGAATTTACAACTGTAAAACTTTGAATTGTAGTTTGATTCCAATTATTGGTTGTATCATTAGCAAAAAATCTCCACTCTACAACCTTTCCACTGCCAACTGTAATTTTAGTTATATTCTCAGAAATATTTAATGGCCCAGAAAATAACTTAAAGCTGCTATTAACCCAAGCCCCACTTTGATTAATGCTAAAGATATATCCAGATAATCCAAAATCATCTGTCCAATTTGTTGTAAAGTTAACAAACATATTAATATACACATTTGTCTCATTTATTTGTGAATTTAACCATTGAGGACTTGCTGTATCTGGAACAACTGGAACAGTTGTATTTAACATGAATGCAATTGAATAAGCTTCATACGTAGTAACTACTGTATCAGCTGTTATTACAGTATCTCCATAATTCGTAAAATTAGATCCATTATAATAAAATGAACCAATATCAAATGTGCTCTGTAATCTTGCACCCAAAATATTTACAATATCTCCATCAGTTGGATTTCTATACAAACTAACCCATGCTCCAGTCCCAGCATAAACAGTATTATTTCTAACTACTTGCCTGCATACAGGATTACAGGGTCTCCATGTTATATTAGTACCGCCAACATCTGTATCCCAAGCTATAACTCCAGTTGATCCACTAGGATTCCATGTAAAATCTGCAGGTCTTGCAGCATTAGAATCTACAGTGCCATCAATAGCTATTGTTCCAGAAGTATTCCAAGTCGTGCCATTCCAATAAACAGATGTTAAATCATCAGCACTTGCTATAGTAATGAATTGCAAGTCATCCGTAGCAGGATCATCTTTTAATGAGATCCATTTTATATCATCTGTTCCAGATGTTATATCTCCTGGATTATTAGCTGTCCAAGAAGTTCCACTCCACCAATTTCCATTTACTGCTCCAGCAGTTCCAGTTGCACCAATTACAATTCCTTTGCTCCCATCAGCTGCATACCTAACTGCTATAGCCTCTCCCCCAGCAGTTGCAGTTGAAGCAGCACTAACTTCAACTTGATTTTTCCAATCAGTTCCATTCCAAACCCATGCATTTATATCATTTCCAATACCATCAAAACCAACAACAATT